>JBGSJT010000558.1:0-6927 GCA_041741715.1 Pirellulaceae bacterium
GCGTCTTTCAGACGCGACTTTCGGAAGGGAGGGTCGGAGCCCCAGCGACGGGGAGGGCAATCCCCCCTCTCCGCTCGCGTTACTCGCGACTCTCCCCAAGGGGCGAGTTGGCTAGTACTGGCGATCAGCGAGAAGTGTCCGTTGTTGCCTTGTTTTGCGTCTTGCCGGAGAGTGTCAGACCCCTTTTCAAACAGAGGCTAGTATGAAGACAGCGTTTTTGATGACCGTGATTGGCTGTGCGTTGATGGGAAGCGCGTCGGTCGTAGCGCAGGATGCATCGGAATCCGAACCCGACACTGCGGCGCGGCGCACGCGGATGCTTGAATTGGCCAAGTCGTATAGCTATGGTGAACTGCCAGATGGCCAGTCGGCGGTGCTGCGCGAGTCGCCACTTTTCTCGTGGACCAATCCGGAAGTGAATTCGATCGGGGGAGAACTCTATCTGTGGACGATCGCGGGACAACCGCTGGCTACGATCGGTATTTGGACTTACGACGACGTGAAGGACAGCCACGAATTGCAATCGCTGGCAACGCATCTCTTCGAGGCCACCAGCCCACGCGGTGCGAATTGGAAGCCAACCGCAGGGGGATTGGAGTTCAAGAAGCTTGAGAAGGCTGGTGTACCCGCCGCCACGGCGGTGCGCCGCCTAACTCAAATGCGCAATCTACTGCGCGAGCGCTTTGCGGGTGAAGTTTTTAAACGTGACTCGAACCAAATTGAAAAATTGCGACTCGTGCCTCAGCCCCTCTATCGTTACGCCCCGTTGCCCAAGGGTGTGATCGACGGTGCCATGTTTTCGTTGGCCTTTGATACCGATCCGGAAATTCTAGTACTCTTGGAAGCCAGACAAGAGACGGATGGTAACGCATGGTACTACGCGTTTGCTCTCGCGACCTCGCGACGCGCGACTGGTTTTCTGGATGGTGAGTCGATCTGGAATTCAGACGATCAATACGCGAATCAGACGTTCCTGTTTATGATGAATCGCTAAGGGAGCGAGCGGGAATAACTGTCGTAGCTACGTTCGCCAGAACGTCGACTCCCTGCCGTCTGGCGACGGCAGCTACGATTCGGTCGCGACAGTTATTTTTCCGCAACCGGCGAAGGTAGCCGGGTGCGATCAGCAGCTTGGATCTCCGCGAGTTGCTGAGCTAATTTGTTGGCGATCTCAGGGTAATCACTCGACACATTCCGCGTTTCGCTGGGGTCGTCTTCCAAGTTGTAAAGTTGCGTGCTGGGGCCCCCAGCGCTAACGTCGGCGGTCTTGGGGTGCGAGAAACCTCCGCTGCCACGCGAGGGTACAAATTTCCAAGGACCTTGCCGCAAGGAAAAGACCCCTCCAAGTGAATGATGGACCGAGAAAGTGCGCTCTGCCCCTTCGCTTTTGCTGCTAGTCAACTCATCGATAAAACTAATACTGTCCTCAGCCATATTGTCTGCCAAAGGTTCGTCGAGCACATCCGCGATGGTGGCGAAAATATCATTCAGTTCAACTTGTGCACTGCTGACCTGCTTATCCTTGCTACCTGTCTGAGATCGCAGATGTCGCGGTACATGGACAATAAAAGGGACGCGATGTCCCCCTTCCCAGATATCAGCTTTGGTTCCGCGCAAGTGACTATTGCTGTGGTGTCCATGCTCGGCATTGTAGATAGCGCGGGGAGTGGGGCGGTAGCCAGCCACGTCGTCAGCCTCTTGAGGTTCCCACTGGTGCCACAGCCCGCCATTATCACTAGTGAAAACGATCAGCGTATTGTCAACCAGCCCAGCGGTGTTGAGCGCGTCGAGCCACACACCGATGCTGGCATCGGTTTCCGCTACGAAGTCGCCGTAGATACCAACGCCGCTCTTTCCAATCCAGGCTTCGTTGGGGACAACCGGGAGATGGGGCGACGCGAGTGGTAGGTAAAGAAAGAATGGCGACGTTTGATCGCGCCGCGAAAGAATGAATTCTTCGCCACGGCGCGTCAGCTCGGGGAGGACGCCTTGCAGTGTAAAGCCCGGAGAGAGCACCCCTTCGGACACACTCATGGCGAGTTCTTTCGTATCGGCCATTTTCTCGGTGGGAAGCACGGGCATGCTCCGTCCCTCCAGAAATCCATAGGGAGACATGTCCAGGGAGGCACTGATTCCAAGGTAGGAATCGAAACCACAGTCGAGGGGCCCACCCTGAGTCTCGATCGCAAAGTCCACTTCGGCTCCGCCACGATGCTTGGCAATGCCCACCTCTGTTCGGTTGGGCATCGGCGTTCCATCGCGTTGCGTCCAGGTCATCCCCAAATGCCACTTGCCGAAACAGGCAGTCGCGTAACCATGCTGTTTCAAGAAATCGGCCAAAGTGACTCGGTCTGGTTCGACCAATGGTGGATCGAAACCGTCCAGCACTCCTTTCTTGAGCGAGGTGCGCCAACAGTAACGTCCGGTCAACAAACCATAACGCGTTGGCGTGCAAACCGAGGAAGGAGTGTGCGCGTCGGTAAAACGCACGGAGTCAGCCGCTAGTCGATTAAGATGCGGAGTTGGAATCTTTGACTCGGGATTGTAGCACTGCAGGTCTCCATAGCCCAAGTCGTCAGCGAGGATCACAATAATATTCGGTCGGTCCACCGCGATAGCCGCGCTTGATCCGTAGACAAACGAGAAAACAAGAAATAGCTTATGCATGTCAGATCTTAATTGAACGTGAGCAGAAGTGAATTCAGAGCCGCCGATCTATAGCGATACACTGCTGGAGACACGATGTTACCATAGTCGAGATGTGGGTTGGCTCCCGTACGTCAGGCTTTCTTGCCTGACTGAGTTTCGAGTCATTTGTCATTTAGGGGATATTGAAGACCCTGAACTGCAGACGCTGGCGAAGAACATGAAAAGTGTACGGAGCGGTTTAGAACCAGCCCTAAATCGCGAAAAGTTGATCGGGAACGCCGCCATTGAAATCGATGCCGAGCACTTTATCGGCAACGCACCCACCACGCTGGCTGATCTCAAGGGGAAAATGGATCTTTGTCTAGCCACGTTGTTGATTCGTGAGTCCATACTATTTCTGCCACGATTCGATCCTCTTCTTCACTTCATCATTGGAGATGACGTTTCGAGCATCTGAGTCGGCCAGTCCGCGATCAACCATGCGGGCATACGCCAGCTCGCGCAGTATTTCGTCGTAGCTACTGTCGTCGGGTTGTTGTGCAATGATGTCAGCCATAGTTTCTTTTACGGTGGACATTGCAAATTCCTAACGCTAGGTGGTGATCGAAGCGAGAAGCGTGGCAGCCGATTGATTTTACTATGGAAGAATTGCGTTGTCAGGCGCTCAATTGAATATAGTGAGTTCGTTGACATTTTGATGGCGGGCAAGTTTAATCGTATTCTGTGTCACCCGTGAGTTTGTTGTTAGAAAATTACTTGCTTAAGGGCTTCGCGATCAATTCTCTCAAACTTGCAATTTGGTGACTGGGGAGGATGCAAAATGCGTGTCTATTTTGCGCCAAAGCGCGTCATGATCATTGTTTTATTCCTCGGCTTGGCCCTGGTCGCGGTGGCCTATTTCTTCAGTGCTTGGCGACTTGACGCTGCACGCCGCGCGCGGCGAGACGATGACTACGGCACCGCAGAGCGCTGGCTGGCCGCCTGTTGGTACCTGCCGGGAATGAGGAGTGCGATCGCATTGGAAGATGCGCTGTTAGGAGTTCAGCAGGGGGATTTGAGGGATGAAAAGGCGCTGCAATCTCGCGCGGCGGTGCGCTCGACGGATCGTGATCTGATATTGGAAGCGTTAGCCAAAGGAAATTTGGCAACGTTTCAATGGGACCAAGCACAACTGCGAGCCGACATGATTCTCCAGCGACAACCCGACGATGCGCGGGCCCTGTGGTTGAGAGGTCGCGCGCGAGTCGAAATGCAGCAGGAAGATTTGGCGCGAGATGACTTGGAACATGCGGTGAAGGGGGCACCAAACGCGTTCGAAATCCGCCGGACTTGGGCTGATGTGCTACATCAACTAGGGTATGTCCGGGAGGCAATTGCGCAATATGAATTGCTGCTCAGAAGGGAACCCAATGATGAGCATGCGAGCTTGGCGTTAGCGCATTGTTATGAGGAAGATGCACGGCTGAGCGCGGCGATCGAACTGCTGGATGACTTGCTCGTGCGACAGCCGAAATCGGTCGCGGGGCTCGTCGAACGCGGTCGACTCGCGCTCCGAGCTGGTGGGCCCCCTGTCGCTGAAACATATCTTCGTCGCGCGCTGGAGCTAAGCCCTGATCACGCAGATGCCAATCTCGTCATGCGGCTGGCGTTGCAATCGCTGGACAAAGTTGACAGCGAATTCGTTGCACGCAACGGGCGGAATGAACAACGACAGGCTGAGCTTAAATCGCAGCTTCAAGAGACGCCGCACTCGGCGCACGTTTTGACGGAGATCGGGAAGTGGGCGATCCGCACCGGGGATGGGAGCGACGCAGCGGGGTGGTTCTATTCTGCACTCAAGGAAGACTCGGCCTACGTGCCAGCCCACGAAGGATTGGCGGAACACTTTCACGAAGTGGGACAACCGCTTCGCGCGAAATTGCATGCGGGACTGGCCGGAAGTAATTTGGTTGGGCGAACGCAGCCGAGCTTCTTCGCAGCTAACAGGTCGGGAATTGTTAGGTCTGTCAATCTTGAGTTGGCTATCGAACCACTTGTACGTGACCGTGTTGGAACTCCCTCTTTGGATGAGGCTTCGTCAGAAGAGGTTCATAGTCTGTGCGCTGCCTGTCACGCTTATCCAGAGCCTGAAACATTTCCACGCTCAGTGTGGAGGAAGGAAGTTAAGCAGGGATATGATTTCCTTCGCGATTCGATGCTTGCGGGTGACTTCCCCTCGCTGGAAAGCGTTGTCCTCTATTATGAGGCTCGAGCACCGCAACAACTGCCGACCATCGCCCAGCAAATTGCGAACAGCGCCCCCCCGGTAAAATTTGAAAAACGCGGCAGCGGCTGGTTGCCCAATGTGCCGCTTCAGCCCGGAGTTGCCGACGCGAACTTGGCGACACTGTTTGGTGGCAGGAATAAAGAGCTACTGCTCTGCGACACGCGACTAAATGCCATTTTAGTTATGAAGCCATACGAGCCGGGACCGGGAGGAACTGTCCTAGCACAATTAAACTGTCCGTCGCATTCCACTGTTTGCGATTTGGATCTCGATGGACGCCAAGACATACTGGTGGCTGCACTCGGTAGTTTCTTTCCAACGGACGACCGTATGGGCAAAGTGCTGTGGCTGCGAGCGGGTGCCAATGGCCAGTTCGAAGCCAAAACATTATGCGAAGGTGTCGGGCGCGTGTCTGATGTTCAAGTGGTGGATTTTAACAGCGACGGACGACTCGATCTCATTGTGGCTGCGTTCGGCTGGCGGAACACGGGCGAGATCTTGTACCTGGAGAATCAAACCCAGGATTGGACGCGCCCGGAATTTATTTCTCGTGTTGTGGACTCGCGCCATGGGGCGATTCACGTGCCAGTGGCAGACCTGAACGGTGATAGTCGCCCCGATTTTTTGGCCTTGATCAGTCAAGAGCACGAGGCAGTCGTTGCCTATCTGAATGAGGGTGACGGCGTGTTCCGACAGGAGATTGTCTTCACTGCGGAGAATCCGGCATTTGGTTGCACCGGAATGGAATTGGTCGATCTCGATGGCGACCGCGATTTAGACGTGCTGCTAACCAATGGTGATATCTTCGACCGCCCCTACTTGCTCAAGCCCTACCATGGCATTCAGTGGCTGGAAAACGAGGGGGCGTTTCCCTACAAACACCATTCATTGGTTGCCATGTATGGCGTGTCGCGAGCCGTAGCGGCAGATTTCGACGGAGACGGAGATCAAGATGTAGCGGCCGTAAGTTGCTTACCATCGTCGCTGTTTCCGCAGCGCGAAGCTCTACGACTCCCTTCGATAGTACTATTAGAACAGACCATCAAGACGCAATTTGAGTTGCACGTGCTGGAAGAGGGAAACTGCGACCATTTTTCGTGCACCGCTGGCGACTGGGATAACGATGGTCAAGTCGATATGGCTATTGCCAATTTCTCTTGGAGCGGATCGCGCCCCATCGCGGACGCGGCCCAACTGTGGAGAAACGCGGGACGTCCCTAGTCGGACTCCACCACTTTCGCAAAAAGTGGCTGGAACTCACTTCGGCCCAGCAATACATTATTCCACTGTCTTGGCCGGCCAGGACAAACCGAAAGTAATAATGGAATTAAAGGAAGTGTAATGTCTGGCCGGCGGTAAAATTACATTTTTTCAACAAGCTGGCAATTGTGTTTCATTGGACATCTAATCGCTGTACGATGTCTCAAATGCGCTATTTTGGCTCACTAAGTTTCCTTTTTGGAGTTGGTCCCATGTTCAGATTAAAGCGGAGAGTCGGTTTTACGCTGGTTGAGTTATTAGTGGTCATTGCCATTATTGGAATTCTCGTTGGACTCCTATTGCCAGCGGTGCAGGCGGCACGCGAAGCGGCGCGCCGGATGCAGTGCAGCAATAATGTCAAACAAATCGGGCTAGCCTTGCACACGTATCACGACGCGTTGAAACGCGTTCCACCGGGAGGCATTTGGTGGACAAACAACGTCGCCGATCCAAATTTCCAATTGAATCGCGGCTCGATGCTGGTACACCTGAGTCAGTTTATCGAGCAGGGAAACACCTACCGTCAATTTGACTTTACGCGGGCTTTGGCTTATCAGACAGTTCCTGGCAATCCAAACGTGTATATCGCAGGGCAACAGGTCCCCTCCTATATGCCAAGTCTCAACTTATTTGGCCAGTGTAATCCCGTTAAATCCCGAATTGAGAGTCCGCTTGGATTAAGGAATTAGGGGAATTGGGAGGAGAACCCGGCCGCTACCCAGCCTGTAGGGCATCTTTAAGAGAACCCCGCC
>JBGSJT010000559.1:0-8327 GCA_041741715.1 Pirellulaceae bacterium
TCAAGCGACCCACTCGCTGGCGCGTCGAGCTGGTATTGTTTTCGAATCGAGCACGAGCACGATAATTCGAAAATGTTGGTGGCGCTCGGCGAGAAGTGTCACTTATTCTTCTTCGACTTCTTCTTCAACTTGGCTTTGACAGTTTGGGAACTACCGTCATTGGCGGTTGGCATCGGCGCACCGATTTGCGATCTCCAAGCCTTAAGTTGCTGATGAAGCTGGTTGGCTTTGTCTGGCATTTGCGCGGCCAAATTCTTCGATTCGCCAATATTCTCGCTTAGATTGTAGAGTTCCAAGTGTCCATCCTCCAGGAACTCCATCAACTTCCAATCGCCAACTTGAATCAGACTGACCGGAGTGGTGCGATAGGTGTCGACACCCGCCCCCAGGTAGCCGGGGAAATGTTGATAGATCGCGTCGCGCTCGAGTGTTGCCGTCGAATCGCGAAACAGTTTTACTAAACTTTCGCCATCGAGCACTTGTCGTGGCTTGGGGGCGGCGATCACTTCCAAAAACGTGGGAAAGAGATCGACATGGATCGTCGGCACATTGCTCGTTGTTCCTGCGGAGGTTACACCCGGCCAGCGGACGATGAACGGGACACGCGTGCCACCTTCATACAGGCTCCCTTTGCCGCTACGTAGCGGCGCGTTGTCGGTGACATCACCCGATGCCTTGATCCCTTCGCGGACATAGCCCCCCACACCACCATTGTCACTGGTGAAGATTAGCAGCGTATTGTCAGCCAATCCAAGCTCATCCAGTGTTCGCATCACACGGCCCAAACTCTCATCGACCGATTGAATCATCGCTGCATAGGTCGGATGATTGTGCCCACCAACTGGTGGCTTGGCTTTGTATTCGGCGATCAATTCCTCCTTAGCCTGATAGGGCGAATGGACGCCGAAGTGTGGGAGATAGAGGAAAAAAGGTTCAGCCTTGTGACGTGAAATGAAATCGACCGCTTTGTCGGTCAAAAAGTCGGCTAGGTAAGTTCCTTTGGGGTAATCGCTGTGGGGCGTAGTTTGGAATTCGAAGTGCTTGCCAGAAGTAACGAGCGCCTCGTCGAAACCGCGGTGGCTGGGATGATGCTTGCCTTGCTCCCCCAGGTGCCATTTTCCGAACATCGCTGTGGCGTAGCCCGCCGCTTTGAATTGATCGGCGAAGGTGTCGCGATCCAGCGGTAGTTCGGTAACATTGTCAACAGGTCTCAACGGTCGTTTGCTCCAATCGAAGCGATCGATCCCCCCCACCGTGTAGATGCCCGTTCGCGGACCGTATTGCCCGCTCAGAAGTGCAGCTCGCGTCGGCGCGCAGTTCTGACAATGATGATGATTGAGCAGCCGCATTCCCTGCTTTGCAAGTAGATCGATATTGGGGGTCTCATAGTATTGGCTGCCGTAGCAGCCCACATCGGTATAGCCCAAGTCATCGGCCATCACGAAGATCACATTCGGTCGCTCGGCGGCAACCAGCGGTGCCGCCATCGCAGCCAGCAGGATAAGGAGAGCTAAGTTCGAAAGTTTCATGTGGTAGGGTCCTAAGATGATTGCTGACAGAGTCGAGAGCAGAGCCAATAGATTGGACTGTCCAACTAAGACTAGGTGGGTGGCTCACCAACAGTTGTTGCGTTGTGTTGGCAGTTGTTCCGAGATCGTTGATTGTACCATGGACATGCCTCTCGAAAGTTGAGCATGGTTGTTAACCTTCCGAGCTACGAAGCGTTCTCGCGGACACACTTCTTTATCGGGTGGTGCAAGTGACTCGCGTTCGTGCCGTAGGTACGTCTGACCTAGACCCAACGATGTCGGCGGTGCGCGAGCCCGTTGGCGCACTATGTCCACGTGCGCGGTACCTGTGCCAAGGCGATCGACAGGAATATTTTACGACAGGAAAATTGACACTTCTCGCTGAACGCCACCACGCACGGGCTCGTTCCCAGGCTCCTGCCTGGGAACGCACTGTCTTGGAGGCTCCGCCTCCCGCGTCCTTGGAATCAACGACACTTCGGCAGGCAGAGCCTGCAATGCATTGGGTTCCCAGGCTGAGCCTGGGAACCAGAGGGTGGCGTTCAGCGAGAAGTGTCGGAAAATTTGGTAAAGGGTGTCGTAATTTTCCTGTCTTCAAATCCTCAGTTTGGAATAGCTCGAAACAATTTTACTATGCTTCGAAAAGCTAAAACCACTACCAATGACTCAAGTAGTTGGGGAGTTAGTACCAGACTTGGTAGAATGACAACCCAGGCCGAAGCACCTTCCCCATCGAATAAGAGTACAGCACCATGCACACCAATCTGGAGGTGGAACAAAAATACGTGGTCGAAGATGTGGACGGGCTGCGAAAACATCTGGCCGAACAAGGATTTGAGAAAGTCGATTCGGAGCAAAACTGCGATATCTATTTTCGACATCCGTGCCGCGATCTAAAGGGCACCGACGAAGCCTTTCGATTGCGCTCCGTCAATGAAGATTGTTACGTCACTTATAAAGGGAAACGTCTGCCTGGGCCGGTC
Organism: Pirellulaceae bacterium; assembly: GCA_041741715.1. Lineage (GTDB taxonomy): Bacteria > Planctomycetota > Planctomycetia > Pirellulales > Pirellulaceae > Aureliella. The sequence goes on from JBGSJT010000559.1 coordinate 2,513, forward strand.
AAGGCACGCCCCGAAATTGAATTGAGTATCAATACGGGCGAACGCGAAAGTTGGCTGGCGATGTTGGGGCACTTGGGATTTGTACCGCTGCCGGAGGTCAATAAGCGACGTGACAACTATGCGCGAAACAGTGCGCGGGAGAGCGACCATCCAAGAATCAAAGTGATGCTCGACGATGTACAAGGCTTGGGGTCCTTTGCGGAGTTGGAATTGATCGTGACCGATGCGCGCAAAGTCGATGTGGCTGCCGAGCGAATTCAACAACTGGCCGCGAACTTGGGACTGGTTACGGTGCAACCCAGAAGTTACCTGTCACTGGTGCTGGAGCAGGTGGGGGGAGAGTGACCTGAGACGTTTGTGCGATTGTCGCTGATCGCTCCGCCGGTCAGTTGCTTGTGTGTCACGCAAGAAGTTGATGTCTTCCGATTTACAAGTCGCGAGAAACATGGACCGGCGGAGTGGTCCACGACTATGTTGCTACGCAAGAATCTCCTTGACAATCTCTCCGTGCACGTCGGTCAGGCGATAGTCGCGTCCCTGAAAGCGATAAGTCAAACGCGTATGATCGAAGCCTAATAAGTGCAACAATGTCGCGTTTAAATCGTGGACGTGGACTTTGCCAGAGACGACATTGAATCCCAAGTCATCGGTCTCGCCATGCACCATGCCGGCTTGGATGCCACCGCCGGCCAGCCATAGACTAAAGGCGCGATTGTGGTGATCGCGTCCATCGGTGCCACCTTGGACCATGGGGGTTCTACCGAACTCGCCGCCCCACACAACCAACGTGTCTTGCAATAGCCCGCGCTGCTTCAAGTCCTTGACCAGGGCGGCGCTGGCGCGATCGGTATCGAGTGCATTCTGTTTGACCCCCGCAGTCAGATTTCCGTGTTGATCCCAAACCTCATGAAACAACTGTACAAAGCGCACGCCGCGTTCGGCCAGTCGCCTCGCCAGCAGGCAGTTGCGCGCGTAGCTGGTTTCGTTGATATCCTTGATACCGTACATCTCCAAAATTTCGGCTGGCTCTTGCGAGAGATCCATCAATTCTGGTGCGCTGGTTTGCAAACGATACGCCATCTCATAACTTTGAATGCGTGCCTCAATTTGTGGATCGCCAATCCGCTGGGCAGCTAGTGAATTCAGGCGATTGATGGTCGCAATGGAATCGTCTTGGGCGACGGCGTCAACGCCCGCCGGATTGGAAAGATAGAGGACCGGATCGCCAGAACTGCGAAACGGGATGCCGCCGTAAGTGGTTGGCAGGAAGCCCGAACCGTAGTTACTAGCTCCACCGCTGGTCCCCTTGGCGCTGGTCAACACCACGAATCCGGGTAAATCCTCAGCGATACTTCCCAAACCGTACAGTGTCCACGCACCAAAGCTGGGACGCCCAAATTGTTGCGAACCGGTATTCATCATGATTTGCGCTGGGGCATGATTGACTGCATCGGTGGTCATTCCACGCAGCACACAGATGTCGTCAGCGATCGAACCGATATGTGGGAGTTGATCACTGAGCTCCAGTCCGCTCTGTCCGAACTTAGCGAATGGAAATTTGGGACCGAGCAGAGCGGAGTTGGGATTGATGAAGGCGGCGCGATAGCCGTCCAACAAACCGGCTGGTGGTAGTTGTCCATCGCGTTGGGCGAGTTGCGGTTTGGGATCGAACAGTTCCAACTGGCTCGGCGCGCCGGCTTGGAATAGGTAGATCACCCGTTTGGCTTTGGGCTCAAAGTGCGGAGCGCGCGGCGCGAGTGTTCGCTGGCTATCCGGTGCGGCAGCGGATGTGTCGCGCGCGACTAGCGCGCCAGCGGCCATGCCGGCTAGGCCCAGGCCACATTGATCGAAGAACCATCGGCGACAAATCGCGTTCGCACTTTCGCGGTGCAACGCAGCCAGTTCCTGCTGCTTTCTTTTGTTCAGTGGATTGGACCACATCGAATTGTGAGGCGATGACATTTTATTCAGCCTAGTTTTTACTGATGGTTTCATCGAGGTTCAATAGCACGCGGGCGGCAAGGGTCCAGACGGCGGCATCTTGCGGAGTGCACCCCTGAGGCAATTCGGGCAACGTCGCCGGATCGCCGCTGGCAATGGCGCGCGGATTAAGCCAACCGTCGGCTACCCTCGCACGCTGGCTGGAGAGGAGTTTTACGAGCTCAGCTGATTCTGCTGGACTGGGATGCCGGGCGGTGCAAAGTTGAAAAGCATACTCAGCGCGGGCGAGGTCCGAGTCACCTCCCTCGCGCAGGATACGGAGCGCCAAAGCCTGGGCTGCTTCCACAAAAATGGGCTCATTCAGACCCGTCAGCGCGGCCAAGGGTGTGTTCGAACGTGGGCGACGCGCGCAAGCGAAATCGCCGTTTGGTGCATCGAAACTGGACATCACGGGATCAGGCATCGAGCGTTTTCGAAAACCGTAAATCGTCCGCCGATAACGCTCTGGCCCCGTGGCTGGGGTCCAATAAGTGGGGACGACGTAGTTATAGTTCAGCACGTTTTCAGGGACAGGAGGAATCACGCCGGGGCCTCCGAGCCGATTTGTGATCAGCCCCGAAAGCGACAATGCCAGATCACGCACTACTTCCGCATCAACACGGAAACGTGGGCCGCGCGCCAACCAACGGTTGCGCGGATCAATCTCAAGTGCCGCAGGTGAAACGTCGGAGGAACGTTGATAGGCTTGGCTGCTGGCAATGGTGCTAATCAACTGCTTGTGACTCCAGTCATGCTCCATAAAATCGACCGCCAGCCAGTCGAGCACTTCGCGATGTTCGGGGGCGGGAGCACGAGTACCAAAATCCTCGCTGGTTTCGACCAGCCCCTCGCCGAACATGGCTTGCCACACACGGTTCACCGCGACGCGGGCCGCTAGTGGTGAACGACGATCTACCAACCACTGTGCGAATGCCAAGCGATCATTTCCCTGAGAAGCATCGAGTGGGTGAAACGCGTCGGGGACATGCGGTTCGACCGTGTGTTGAGGCTGATCCCATTCACCGCGCAACAATAAGTGAGTCGCGCGATGTTGTTCCGGAGCGCGTTGGCCCAAATGCATGACAGAAGTTAGTGCTTCTGGGTAGTGGCTCCACGCTGTCTCCGCTTCAGCATTAAAACTCTGCAGTTCGGGGAGCGACTTGCGCCAAGCGGCAAAGAGCAGGCGATGCTCTGGCCCGCTACGCAGTTTTTCGGGGATTCGTGCGGCCAACACGGCTGAATAACCGACGGCGGTCGCACTCGGGTTGACCGCGCGAGTGGTGCTGACGCGACAGCAACCGAGCATGTCACCCATTCGCATTACAATCTTGATTTCGGTATCGGGAGGGGCGTCGAGTGGCTGTTCGAATTGCACCACCGCCACCGCCGCTTGATTGCGTTGCCCCCGACCGTGATCCGCTCGCCAAGTTGTTTCATCGTGGCCATCGATGAGATAGGCGACTGGCCCACTGGCCTTCTTTACTTCCTTCCCCTTAGCTTCGGCCTCCTGCGTGTCAGCTTCAGAAAAGTCGGCCGTTGGATTGATCAAGCTCTGCCGCTCCCATTTGTCACTCCCAGGACGTTTGAGATGTACTTCTAATTCCTTCACATCCCAGCCACCAAACCCATTGCGTCCCGGACCTGCAAATGGGAGATCGCGATGCGGTAGGGCTTCCAATTGCAGGCCAGTGACGCCCTGCAAATCCCCCGTCCCCACATAGAACACATCGCCGCTGTTGTGTCCCAGCATCAAAACCGATTGGTCTGACAATTGAACGGGGTGATTGAGTCCGCTGATTGATTCCAATTGATGAAAGCTTAGCGGTTGCCACGCGCTCAGCTCAACTGAGTGGTTCTCTTGAGTCTCGCGATCTTCAATGCTGCGTGCACCAGCGAGCTGTCGAGCAAAGGCGTCCAGGTCTGACTTCCACGTGGGACGATGTTGTTTAACGCGTCCATCGATTTCATCCAGCGCTAGCAATAATGATTGACGTTGCTGAAGTTGTTCGGCGTTGTAGACCCAAGATTGCGCTTCGTACGTATCATTTAAATAAGCGAACAGTCCATAGTATTCTTCTTGGCTGAGCGGGTCGAATTTGTGACTGTGACACTGCGCGCAGCCAGTGGTTAGACCCAAAATTGACTTGCCGATGCAGTCGATGCGATCAATGATCTCCGCCATACGAAACTGTTCAGGAATAATTGCCCCTTCTTCGTTGAGCATGCTATTGCGGAGGAAACCAGTGGCAATCATCTGTGATTGGGTTGCGTTTGGGAGTAGATCGCCAGCAATTTGTTCGCGGATAAACTGATCGTAGGGCATATCGTCGTTGAAAGCAGCGATGACCCAATCGCGCCAAATCCACTGCTCGCGTTTCAGGTCTTTCTCATAGCCATTGGTATCTGAGTAGCGGGCGGCATCCAACCACAGTCGTCCCCATTTCTCACCATAGCGCGGACTATCGAGTAGCATTTGAACTGTGGCTTGCAAGCCAGCGTGTTCAAATGCGCGCAGTTCTTCGGGGCTGGGAGGGAGTCCAATAATATCCAAATAGATGCGGCGACAGAGCGTCGCTGATTCCGCCGCGACAGTCTTGATTAACCCGCGCTCGGCGAGTTCGGTGTCAATCAACACATCAATGGGATGCTTCACGAGCGACGAATCCAAGCTTGGCTTTTGCGGTGGTTCGAATGCCCAGTGGGAGCTGTAGGTCGCCCCTTCGTTGATCCATTGTGTGAGCGTCTGAATTTGAGCTGAGGAAAGCGGTCGCTGCGCGTCGGGCGGAGGCATGAGAAGGTCGGGGTCGCTGCTGGTGATGCGTGAGAGCAACGTGCCACGCTTGGCTTCGCCGGGGAAAATGGCTGGTTCACCCGAGTCACCACCGCGGAGCACGTCAGCTCGTACGTCAAGACGCAAACCACTCTCACGCGCTTCGGCATCGACACCATGACAAGCCGTGCAATGCTCGGCCAAGATCGGTTGCACATCCCGAGTGAAATCGACAGGAGGCGCGGCAGTCACGATGGTCGAAAAGCCGATGGTGGCTAGGCAAACACTCATGAATCGTTGGCAGGGCATTGTTAGGCAGGTCGCGGTGGGAGGGGAGGAGTGGGACTAACCCTATATTGTAACCGGTTAGTACTGGACAGACCAAATGCGATTAGAAAACAACCTTCAAGCTTGGCCAACCAAGTTCTGACAGAACGAAGTGAGCATGGCGTCGAAGACAAGCTGCAATCGGTCGTGGTCGCGATCCTCGGCTTGAGTCTGGATCAAATAAGTGTGCTGATCATTTGTCAACAATAGCAACTGCGAGGTCACGATTAAATCGAGGAATACAAATCTCAATATTTCTCCAGCCATGGTCTGGCCTGAAAACTTTTTCTCGATCGGCTCACGTTCGACTTCGTCATACTCCTCTCGCATGGCAGCCTGCGCGCGGGCTAGTGCCTCGCTAGCGTCGAGCGGGTCGGCGCAGCGAGTAATCATCAGGAAAGCTCCTTCGGGGCTTTCGATCGAAACCGAGTCCCCCTCCACTTCGCCATCAAGATTCCACGAGTCGGGATAGAGTAGGGCGATTCCAAATCCTTCAAACTTCTCAGGCATCGGGAGCTCGTGTTGCTAGCTATTGTGTGTGATGAGGTTCACTTGGAAACAAAAACGGCTAATTTGCTTGACTGAGTGCTCTTTCGATCAGTCGACAGTTTTTGTTAGTGTTGCGCGGTTAAGCCCGGATTATTCATGAGTGCCTATACCGAGGTATTTCTCACCCTCCCGTATGCGGGAGGGTCGCGAGTAATGCGAGCGGGGAGGGCCAGTTTAGCCGTATTGCCC
>JBGSJT010000560.1:0-10228 GCA_041741715.1 Pirellulaceae bacterium
CGGATTGATACGCAGGTCGCGCCCCGCGCGTCAAGCCCACCCCGGGGTCGGAGGGTGATGGAGGGGGGGAGTGGGGGCGTGATGGAGTGGGGGAGGGGGTGGCACTGGCATGGCCAGTGGGATCGAAGGGCTGAAGTTTGAACCCACACAACGCAATCGAGGGCTTCGAAGTAATGCTGCTTGCATCACCACTGCAATCTGATGACAAAGGGGGCAGTCCCCAGGCCGAGCTGCACGTTGGAGGATTTTCTTTCGAGGTCCAATGCGTTACTTCGAGGCCTTGGAGAACGTATCGGTTGGCGTTGACTGCGACACTCCGATCGCACTGGCCATGCCAGTGCCACCCAAGTCCCTGACTGCTAGCCATTGCAATATGGACGAATCGGGGATTCTGCACTTGCTTTTTTCGGGTAAATACGTCACAGAGCAAAGCTGAATCAACTGTTTGGAGCTCGGGCTCTCGCGCGCACGGAGCGTGTACTGCGCTAAGGAAAGAATCGCATTATGAAGTTGCCAGGAATTTTACTTTCAGTTGCGGCGATCAGTCTTTGGTGGGGACCACGTTCCGCGAGCGCGCAGACTCAAATGATTACACAACCTGGCTCTGCGGCCTCGTCGCGTGTGGTTACCTTGCCGCCACCACCAAGTCGTCAAGGGAGCGAAGTCGCAACTCCGGCACATGCGCCGTTGCCCTCTCACAAGAATGCGTTGTCCCCATCAAATCCATCAACTCAGCTTCCGCCACCACCATTGCCAGCCCCGCAGGCACAGTCTGCGGTCCGATTTCCGGCTATCGCTCTGCCTGCCTTTCCTCCCGCATCGTCGGTACTCCCCATCACGCCTACCATCCCCACCTACTCCAATAACCCCCCTCAATTTCAATCTGCAAACCAAAACCCAACTCAGCAAAATGCGGCCTTGGTTGCCTACGGTGCTCCCCAGTTCGCAGCGCAAGCAGCCCCTGTAGCAGAGGAATTTACGGCGGGGCAGTTGATAGCCGTGGTGGGTACCGAACACATTTTGGCTGGCGATATGGCCGTTTTCGTCGAGCCGATCATCGAACAGAATCGTGCGCGCATCACTTCTCCCGAAGAGGAGCAAAAGATTCGCAATCAACTCACCCGCCAAGCGCTGCGACAGTACTGTGAGATCAAGGGTATCTATCAAGAATTTTTCCGCGACATGGTAGGGACTGTCCCTCCGAAGGAACTGGAAGAAACGAAAAAGAAAGTGGTCACGCGAGCGGGAAAGATCTTTTTTGAAAAGCAAGTCCCTGTGTTGATGGAAAAGTACAAAGTCACCACCATTCAGGAGCTCGAACGACAACTGAACGACAAATCCCTATCGTTGACGACACTGCGAGGTCAATTCGTCGAGCAAGTGCTGGCTAGTGAGTTGGAACGCAAACACGTCCCTGATAAATTTGAAATTGCTCGGCAAGATTTACTGAATGCCTACCAACAGGATGGGCAGGAGAAATGGGGCGTGGCTGGTCGCGCTCGCTGGCGACAAGTGACAGTGCGCTTCGACAAGCATGCCACGCGCCAAGAAGCGGAGGCCAAGCTCCGCGAGTTAGGAAATGAAATGCTGTTGGGGGGCAAGCCGTTTGACGCAGTGGCAAGACAATCATCCGAGGGCTTCACAGCCAGCGAGGGTGGTCGTTATGATTGGACTACCCAAGGGAGCCTGAAGTCAAAGGAACTCGACCAAGCACTGTTTACTTTACCGCTAAACAGCCTCAGTCAGGTGATTGCGGACGACATCGGCGTTCACATTATCGAAGTTCTGGAACGCGAACTTGGGCACGTTAAAGATTTTACCGAAGCGCAAGCCGAACTCCGCCAGTCGTTGTCCGACGAACGCAGGAGCAAAGAAGTGCGCGACTTTCGGGCGCGCATTATGGATCGTACGACCATTTGGACGCTGTGGCCCGAAGACATTCCCGGCAGCCTCCCCCTAGCTGCGGCGTTGGGCGAGGAAACAGATTGAATCTATGAAGCTACTACTGGCAATCATCCAACCGACCAAGCTGCAAGCGGTCCGCGAAGCACTCTATCAAGCGGGAGTGGAACGATTGACGGTCTGCGATGCGCAAGGCTACGGTCGTCAACGAGGACAAACGGCCAGTTATCGAGGGATCGAATACAAAGTCAACATGCTCCGCAAAATTGCACTCGAAATTTGGGTCAATGATGACTTTGTCGAGCGGACGATCGATGTTCTACTGCGTGTAGCCAAGACTGGCACGCAAGGGAATATCGGCGATGGCAAGGTGTTTGTCCTCCCCACCGACCAAGTGTGGGCCATCGACTCAGGGTTACAGGGTCCAGGAGCCGTATGAATGCAGGAGCCTTATGAATGCTCTCCCCGAAGCGGCTACTGGTGAACGAGCGAAACGCTCCTCGGACCACATGTTGTTTCGTTTCTGTCTCTATGGTTTTCTAAAGAATCAACGCTACTTCGAGCCCTTTTTTATGCTGGCCCTGTTGTCCCATGGGCTCAACTTCTTTCAAATTGGGCTGCTCTACGCCTGTCGCTCATTGACGCTCAATCTTTTGGAAGTCCCGTCCGGAGTGATCGCCGATCAGTGGGGACGCCGTGGTAGCATGATCGGATCGTTCGTCGCTTACATTATCAGTTTCATGCTGTTCGCCTTCGCGGATAACATGGGACTGTTAGTCTTGGCGATGGTCCTGTATGGTGTCGGCGATTCGTTTCGCACTGGGACGCACAAGGCCATGATCTTCCAGTGGTTGAAGAATCAAGGCCGCGAGGCTGAGCGAACGAAAGTCTACGGAGTAACTCGCAGTTGGAGCCAATACGGCTCCGCCAGCAGCGCGCTGATCGCCGCCGTTTTTGTGATCTCCAGCGGTGACTATCGCAGCGTGTTCCTCATCTCAGCTCTCCCCTATCTGCTGAATATCTTCAACTTTTTGGGGTATCCCGCTACCGTCGATGGTGCCACGCGATTGACACAAACCGTGACGAGCAGTGACTTGAAAAAGAGTGCCGATGAAAAGAGTGCTACGGCAAACAGCTTATCGCAATTGCTGCAGTCGACGCTTGCCACCGTATTGCATGCCGTGCGACATCGCGGGCTGCGCGAATTGATGGTCCAGTCGATGGCGTGGGAGGGAGTTTTTGGGGCGATCAAGGATTACTTGCAACCCGCTTTATTGGCGGTGGTATTGGTCAGCTTTGTGCACTCAAATTCTTCAACTACTGAGAGTTTGTCGATCGAGGCTCACCAGCCCGCGGCTCCACAAGTTGTACTGGCGATTTCGCTGACCTACACGCTCCTGTTCTTGCTGAGCGGTTGGGCCAGTCGTGCGTCCCACACGTTAGTGGACCGAGCTGGTTCGCATAGTGCCGCTTCACGTTGGCTGTGGTGGGTAAGTCTCAGTCTATATGCTCTGCTGGGGATTTGTGATTTGACAGGTTGGTCGATGTGCGTAGTGGGTGCCTTCGTCTCCATCAACATCTTGCAGAATGTCTGGCGACCGATATTGGTCAGTCGCTTTGATGACCACAGTTCGGCTGAGACAGGAGCCACCATTCTCTCCATTGAAAGCCAATCTCAGCGACTTGCCACACTGGTCGTTGCACCTCTGGTGGGCTTAGCCATCGACACCGTCACGGTTCGACAATGGCCAGGACATTTTTGGCCGATCGCCATCGTAGGTGCCACTGCCGCGCTGGCCATGATTCTCCTGGGTCTTAAGAATCCACTCTCATTGCCAACGAACATATAGAATCAACGGTCCGGAAATCAGCCGCGCGATGGTACAATCATGGTACAATCGGGGGGAAGGTAAACCCAAAAAGGAGAAACCGAATGTCGCGAGTGTTTAATTATGCAGTAGCGGTAGTTTTGTTCGCGTCGACTTTGGGCAATAGTCAAGCCCAGGAGGAAAAGATCCTGCGCACCTTGGACGACTTGGACCTGAAAAACGTTTCAGCTCAATTCGTCGAGTACCAGGGCTTGGACGCGCTCAACGTGACGGGAAATCGGCAGGCGGATTCGAGTGATGCTGAGCGCCAACCCTCTGCGGCCCTGAGACAACCAGTGGAGAGTTTAGCCATCGTCAAGAATGTGATCTTTAAGAATGGGACGATCGAAGTTGAGTTGGCGGGCCGCCCCAGTGATGCAGCGGGAGGGAGTGCGCGTGGATTTATTGGGGTCGCTTTTCATCTGCAAAAAGCTGATCCGATTGCCTACGACTGCTTTTACCTGCGACCCACCAACGGACGCGCGGATGACCAATTGCGACGCAATCACGCTTGCCAATACATTGCTCACCCGGAACACACTTGGAATCAGTTGCGCGAGAATTCTCCAGGCGTCTATGAATCGTACGTAGACTTGGAGGTCGGTCAATGGATCAAGGTCAAGATTGAAGTAGACGGTCAAAAGGCAAGATTGTTCGTCAATGGAGCAGATCAACCCTGCTTGATCGTGAACGATCTCAAGCGCGCCCAAAAGGCGGGTCCTATCGCTTTGTGGCTGGAGCAATCGACGGACGCCTACTATCGCAATCTGGTAGTCACCGACCGCGACAAGCCCTGATTGTGCTCTAAGTGTTTGCCTGCGAATGACGCGAATTATCGCTAATGTTGTGGGTAATCAAGTGAGCAATCAAGTGGGTCGCTCCTGCCGGGTGCGACTACTACTAGGAAGACCCGTAGTAGGTCAATTTCATTACTTCGAGCGCTTAAAACATCACTTCGTGTCTGCGGGCTCGTCTGCTTCGACACCACTGGCCAAGACAGTGCCACCCACACCACCAACTCCATCACTCAACTACTCCACTTCTACCGCGGAGTGCTTTCCCAAATCAAATCGGCCGGTTCGAGCAATGTCACGCGGTTGGTCGCCAAGTCGCGGCGCCATTGCTGGACGCTGGCGCGATTGGGGGCTGAGGGCTGGAAACCCAGATTCTTGCCAGTTAACAACTGCAGTTGATAGGTAGCCAAGACGCGCACGTCCAAACGGGGACTCTCCAAGTGGCCGACGAGTTTGGCTAATCCGTCGCTAGCCAGTTTATCTCCCGGTGGGCCGCAAATCAGGTCGTACAGCAGTTCTCCATCGCTGGCATGCTGGTCGATCAACTGAGTTCGCAAGTCCTCGGCGGCTGGCGGATCACGTGCTAGAAGTTGTCGAGCTAGATTGAGTGTGGGTAGCCAGTGACTGCGCAGTCGTTCGTTGTCGAAGAAGCCGTCGACCACTGGTTGCCACTGACCGGACAGAAGGGAAAGCTGCGTGGCCAGTGCGGCCGTTTCCGGCCGGCGGGATTGATTCAGTTCCAACAGCGTCGGTCGTAGGCCAACGGACGGGTCAACCTCCAGGGAAAGCAGTCGATGTAGATCTTGGGCGGCCAAAGCGTCAATGGGCCGCTCAACACTGGCGCGAAACCAGTTGGGGATATTTTGCAGCCGAAATTTCTGGGGCTTGCCATCGGCCACGACTCCGAAACCATCGCCAAGCTTTAAATGCTGCGCGGGTCCAGCCGGATTTAGCGGAGTGACTGTCACGCTCCCCTCTGCGGAGATGATGATCAACACGGGCTTCGTCGCTTGGGGGTCGATGATCGAGCCCACGGCTGAGGGGCGATACGCCATCTCCACAGAGACCAGACTACTGGAATCGGTCAGCTCGATTCGATAGTCCCCCACAGGAGTCGCCACCACTACATCGCGACCATCGGGGCCACTGCGGAGCAAGCCACGACAGAGACTGGTCGCCACGATTGGTGGCAGATCGGCACTTGCGATCGCTGTGTCGCTGGGAGCATTTCGCCGAAGTTCCAGCAACGATGGTCCACAAGCGGTCCACAGTGCGCCACCGGGCAGATCGATTGTGGTCCGTGTCGAGGGAGGAACGATCAACTGTAGCGGCACAGATAGTGGTTCTCCCGCTTTGACCCGCAGCAACAACTGTTTGTCCCGGACCAGAATCACCGACTCGGCAGCCTGTTCATCTTGGGGTAACCACAAGGCGTCTCCCAGCGATTTGCTCATGGCTGCGGATGATGGTGAAGGGGGACTGGGAGGAGTTTCGCGCGGAGGTGAGGGAGGGAGCCCGGGAGGCGATTCCGAGCTGATATTTGGCGTGGGAGCAGCCGGAGCAGGCTCGGGAACATTGGTGGATGCCGCGCCGGGAGGTGCCTGACTGTCGATCGACATGACGAGTCCCGGAGGTGCGACGGAATCTGCGTCAACATCATCGGTCTCTGCGATGCCCGGCGGCGCACCGGCAGCCGTCTCGATCTCGGGGGTATTTAGCTCAGGGGTTCGTTTGGCTCCTTTGCCATCGGAGGAGGGGATGCCAGGGGGTATCTGCTCCGATTCGGTGATGAGGTCGTAGTCGATCGAGTTGGTGGAACGAGCCTTTCCACCAGCGAGTGTTGGAACTGAAGCGAACAACTCCGTTATTTTGTCCCACGGCCCCAGGGCTTGCCACACGAGCACGCCCAGCAGTGCGGCTAAGGCACCGATGGCCAACGGGATTTTCCAGTTCGCCGACGAGCTGCCGACCAAGTACTCGGGGACTTCGTGGGCCAGCGCTGTGGTTTCTAGATTCAGCCCCTGCTGCTTTATCGACTCGCCACCAGAGGCCAGCATGGGGGCCGCTACCACAACCGGCACATGATTGGCGGCTAGAGCAGCGGAAGTGGTTCCCTGAGCAGCGTCAACGCGAGCACCATCCCCGCGAAGGATCGTCCCCGAATCGCGGCGTTTGCGACGCGGTGCCTTGCGAGCTTCAAGTTCCGCTGTCACCTGTTGACGCTGTTGGGAGTCAACGACCGCCAGCGCCATTCGTCTCAAATCGGCTGGCACAGTTACTTTCGTGCTCATGGCCGTCGAGAGCAACGTGTGGCAGTCCGCCAACTCAGCCAATTGTACATCGGAAACTAAACAAATCCGCTCAAATTCAGGGACTTGGGAATGCTGCAGCGAATCATCCAGGTACTCAGCAATCGAATTGGGATCCCCTCCCAATCCCTTTCCTAAGACCGACGGAGCTAGCACTTGGTTCAGCCGAGTCACGGCCCCAATCCGTTTAAGCAAATTCCCCGCATCGTGACTGCTCTGGATGCGGCGGTGCAAGTCTTCGCTATCGGCCACGCTCAGGACACCGTCACGATAGGCCAAGAGTGTTCGCAGTGTTAGTCGCATGGTGCTTCGGTTTCGATAACGTGGCGGGGAGCGGAGTGGTGGCCAGGGCTAACGTAGGAGCCCCTATTTGTATTAGTGCCGCGCGCGGCAACCATCCGTAGCGTTTTGGGTCGGATTCCGGCGCATTTTTCGCCAAAAACCAGCTCATGAGAAACAGAGCGTTTGAGATGATGCCAAAAGTGGCTCGATTCTCCGCCGTCGGAACCCCCTACAGGCTGAGCTTCCACAGTCGCGAAGCGACGACAGGTGAAAGCCTGCCATCACTACGCGATTTCGGTACGGTGTGCGATTATTCGGGATCAACTCGCAATTACAAACCAGCCGAGGCTGGGATCTTGATCAGTTGCCCTTTACTGTTGGCATCAGTCGCTTCCCCCACTACCGTCACGAATAGATTTCCACTGGAGTCGAAAGCCATGGCGGTCGGCTTGTCCAACTTGGTGATCTTCTTGGTGCGAACACCCGTGTCACTCTTTTCGTCTTCGATGATTTGAAACAAGCCACCTTGGCTGGCGTCGGCCCAAGCGTAGTCGAGCACATACATTTGCCCCCGTTTGCTGTAGGCGATGGCGGCGATATCGTGCAGACCGGTTTTGACATTCAGCAACATCTCCTTGCTGGCCGCATCGTAGAACGTGATCAGACTATCGCCGGGGACATTGATTTCACCCATTTGTCCAACAACCAGATAGCCGTCTGGGCTGACAGCAATGCCGACTGGCGCGTCAACTTCGGTCGCTTCCTTGGTGGCCAAGTAGCGTTCGTAGCCTTCGACTGTATTCCCTTTGACCGTCGCCTTGGAGACCCAGCCCTTGGTATCGTCTCCATTGCAGGTGACGTAAATTGCGTCACCGGTGGTGGCCAGGGCATAGAAGTTCCCTTCTCCCTTGAGGTCATCGGTTTCGGCCAAGTTGAAGGAGGCATGCATGGCATCTGCCTTGATCGGCTTGCCATCCTCGGGCAACGTGTAGACGCGCAGCAGTTCTTGACCGTCGGGCAGTCCGCCGCCGCCGATGACCAGGGTGTTCTTGTCTAGGAAAAGCAAACCGAGCGGTCCAATGTTGACCATGGGCCCCTTGCCGTAAACATCCGCCGGAAAGTCGGTAATGACATCCTCGGCTTTACCGTCGACCAATTTGACGATTTTGTGATTGCCGGAGTCGGCAATGAACAACGTGGCAGTCTCCGGTTGGAAGGCCATTCCACAGGGGTTGTTGAGCCCTTCCAGGACCACTTCTCCCTTGGCGATACTATCATCTACGACGGCAGGCTTTTCCTCCGCAGGCTTTTCTTCCGCAGCCGGTTTCTTTTCTTCGGCAGATGTTTCTTTTTCCTTGGCTGCTGGCTTCTCTTCAGTGGCAGGTTTGTCGTCCGCTTTCTTCTCGTCGGATTTCTTATCTGCTCCGGGTTTAGCCTCTTCCTGATTGGCTTCGGGCTTGTCCTCTGCTTTCGCGTCTTCAGTTTTCGCGGTCTGAGCGGCCTCGGCAGGTTCCGCTTTCTCCTCTTGGGCGACACTTGGTAAAGCGAATGTCAGGCAAGCAAGTAGTATCGTAAATCGAGTGATGATCACGTTGAAAGCTCCGTGGTTTAGAAGGGGTTAAGTGAATGGGTGATTAGCACGCGTGTTACTTTGGTAACACGGGTGGTTCAACATCGGGATAGGTATCGCTACTGAGCCCCTCTTTGAGGAACGCCACTAGGGCGGTTTGCTGCTCGGCGGAAAAGTTGAGTGGAAAGATTTCTTCGTCTAGATGATCGTTGGGGGTGGCTCCCCGGTTGTAGTAGGTGACCACTTCCTCTAGCGTAGCCAAGCTCCCGTCCTGCATATAGGGGGCAGTCCGCGCGATCTCGCGCAAGGTCGGTGTTTTGAACGCGCCACGGTCACCGCCGAGTTTACTGATTGCCTCGCGCCCCACATCGGGTTCAGTATTGTGAATGCCCACTCCCAAGTTATGAAAGCCGTTGTCTGTAAAATTGGGACCGACATGGCAGCCTGAGCAATTCGCCTTACCGAAAAAGAGCTTCATCCCAGCTTGGGCTTGCTCCGACAGGGCGTCCGTCTGACCCGCTTGAAAGCGATCGTAGGGGGCATTACCCGAAAGTATCGTGCGTTCGAAAGCGGAAATGGCTTTGGCCAAGTTCTTCGCGTTAACGGGTTCGCCAAACACGGCTTCAAATTGTTTGGCATAACCCTCGATAGCAGCCAAGCGTTTGACCGCCTCCTCAATGGGCAGATTCATTTCGATCGGATTGGCAATCGGACCGAGCGCTTGTTCTTCCAGCGAGCCGGCGCGCCCGTCCCAGAATTGGAAACGCTGATAGGCGGTGTTGATAACTGTGGGAGCACCGCGTCCACCGCGCTGGCCACCCACGCCCACTGCGGTGGCGTCGGCATTGGACCAACCTTTTTTGGGGTCGTGGCAACTTGCACACGAGATCGTATTGTCCGCCGACAATCGCGGCTCGAAATAGAGCTGTTTGCCGAGCGCGATCTTTTCCGCCGTCAGCGGATTGTCCGACACTTCCGGAAGAGTCTTTAGTCCCAACGGGATCTCGACAGTGGTAGGCTCTGCGGTTGCTGGCTCTGCGGTTAATGGCTCAGCGGAGGGGAGAGAACTGCAGCAGCTGCAGAGCAGGAAGCAATAGGACAATCGCAAGCCGCAATGGCTGGTCAAGCGTAGCATGGTATCGATCTCGGAAGTGAAGTTTCAGAAGTGGCTTGAAAAGACGAGAGCAGGCATTACCTGTCATTGTCGCGTGATCGGCGGCGTGAAACAAGCAGTCTTGGGCTCATCCCCAAAAATGGAAATCTCGGCACTTCTCGCTGCGCGCCACCGCGAACAGGCTCGTTCCCAGGCTGAGCCTGGGAAACCACTGGTGGCACCTGAGCGAGAAGTCTCGAAATCTCGCAATTTTTGACACTTCTCGCTGAACGCCACCACCACTTAACTCTCCCCTCGGGAGAGTCGCGAGTAATGCGAGCGGAGAGGGGGATTTCCCTCCCCGTCGCTGGGGCTCCGACCCTCCCCTCCGAAAGTCACGTCGAAAACGA
>JBGSJT010000561.1:0-34799 GCA_041741715.1 Pirellulaceae bacterium
GACGCGCCAGCGAGTGGGTCGCTTGATTTGTCGGACGTCGCCCACCGCACACTCGCAAATCAGATGACCCACTCGCTGGCGCGTCGAGCTGATATACCTGCGAGTTTTTTTCGAATCAAGCGAACGAAACTAGTCAAATAAATCCTTGACGTCTAGAGACAGTCCCGGCAATTGAGGCAGATTACTCACCGCTTGTTTTATATTGAATAGTTGCGGTTCAACATCATCGCGGTGCACAGTAAGCGTTTTAAAGTGAGGATCGATGATCCACACCAGTGCGACTCCAGTTTCAAGGTACAGGTCGACTTTTTCGGCAATATCCTCCTGCTTGTCGGATGGCGAGAGGATTTCGACAGCCAGGATTGGCACGCCATCAACCATCGAGGTTGCGTCGGTTTGGGCGGTAATGGTTTCCGCCGAGAAGTAGGCAACGTCAATCCCTACATTGGATGTCAATTCGTGTCGTAAAATGCAACCAACTTCGCCCGCGTAAAGTTCCCCTTTAGGAACCGGTAGCGAATCGAGCCAAATCCCCAGCAGCTTTGCGAGCCGCGCTTCCGTTTTGGCATGCACACGATTTCGTTTCGTCAACGGCCGCTCCCTCACTTCGCCCCGAATCAATTCGCGCTCAACATCACCAACCTCCGGGAGCGCCAGAAACTCCGCAAGCGTCATTGTGCCCATCGGCAAAGCTGTGCTCATGTTGAATTGCTCCGATTGAAAATGATACTCAGTCAAACGCTATAAAAAATTCTACTCCGGTTGGGAGCGGTCCGCAACGAAACATAACATTGGTCGGCAATTTGCTGTGCACCGCGAGCAATTGAATTCCTCTATAATGTACGGTTGCAAATAGAGTTCTGAGTAGAGTGTCACAAAGTGAGCCGTGGGCCGTAATGCACCGGGCAATGTGCGCCGCCCGGGCGCTCACGCGTTACCGCTCACTCAACCGGCCGTTACCCAAAACGGCTAACCTCGTGCCATTCAGTCATTGGTTCTACTTTCGGTTACGGCTTGGAGACCGACATTATGTTTCGAATTGCAATCAACACTCGACATTTGGCAGTGACAACCGCGCTCTGCTTGGCCACGCCAGTGTTGTTTTTCTCCGTTTCATTATCATCACGAGCCTTAGAGCCCGATGACAAGGGACAGGCGAACCAAGGATCGGCCGCGCAGCAGGAAAAACTCTTGGTTGACGAGAACTTTTCAAATGCGGAGGCACTATCAAGCCAATGGAATGCGACGACCGGTGATTGGCAAGTGGTCGATGGTGTGCTGCGCGCCAAAGAGATCGAAGCACAACAGCACTCGGCGGCGGCTCGGCGGATTGTCGCGACCGACGATGCCATCTATCAACTGCGTTTTCGATTCGTTAACTCCGGCGAGGCGCTGCACTTCGGCTTTGACCCCGCTCCGGGGCAATTGAAAAAGCGTGGTCACCTATTCTCAATCGTCGTGACACCGACACAGTGGCAGATTCTTAAGCACATAGACAAGAATCGACCGCAAGAGCAACCAAACGAAATCCTAGCTGAGCGCAAGTCTTCGATTGAGATAGGCAAATGGTATCAGTTGCGAGTGGTAACCCAAGGGAAACAAGTGACAGCAACCATCGAGGGGCAAGAGAGTTTGCAGGTCTCGCATGATACCTTTGAGGTCAAGAAACCGACGCTCGTATTTCGCTGCTTTGGCGATGGAGTTGAAATCGACGACCTGAAAGTTTGGGCAAACGCAAGTAGTGGGCCACTTGGAGCTGTTCAGCCGAGCAAACCCACTCCACGCGCCGCTGACGATTTCCCCGAGTCGGCCTTTGTCCAAGAAGAATCTGATCGGCGACCAGGTCCAGTCATGGACTCGGCCACGATTCGTGCGGGTTTGCAAAGTCATGACCGCGCGCTTTATATCAAGTCGGGTTGGATTACCGGCCCCTACGGTCCACGACAGTTCGCTGGTCGCTTTCTAGGGCATGGCACCCCCTTTCAAACCAAAGATGGCAAGTGGTGGTGTACGGCGTTCTTCAATGGCAATGTCCCACCCGTTTCACGTGAGGGGATTGAAACTCGTGACCTGGGTGACAACGCCCAAACGATCAACGAACAGGGAGTCACCATTGTGCCGCTCGACGTGCGCATACAAGAGGAAGGTCAAGTCTATATTCGCGCCAAGGATCCCGCCTATGCCACACCAGGGCCAGATGAAGCGCAAGAGTTTACGCACGATGCTTAGAATAAACTCCAGGAAATCTTGGGCTCGTGCTCGTGCTCGGAGCGTTTCGAGTACGATCACGAATTCTGAAATCAATTTTTGGGTAATGAAAAGGGCGTTAGCTGCGGGCTGGGGCGGGCCGTCTTAACCCACGGCTAGCGTCTGAGGTTCACGGGAGCGACGGACCGGCGGAGCGGTCCGCGACTTTGAAAGCAAGTTCACCGAGGCCGCTCCCAACCGCTTGAGATAAATGACTCATGCCGTGCTGAGTCAATCGCTGATGGAGTCCTTGGTTGATGCGTCGTACGACAGCGGGACCTTCGTAGACCAGCGCGGTGTAGATCTGCACCAGCGAAGCTCCCAAGCAAATTTTTCGCCAAGCGTCTTCGGCGGTGAACACGCCACCACTACCAATGATTGAATAGCGCTGGCGATTCATCCGCGAGTACAAGCTGGCGATACAGCGGTCCATCTGTGCAGCCACGGGTCTGCCTGCCACTGCACCAGGCATCCGCGATAATTCCGCTTGCGGAGTCGCCGTCTCTAGCCAAGGTGGTTTGCCGGGTGATAAGTTGAATATAAAGCCGCGTATAAAACGAAAACTCTCTACTTCCGCGAGCCAACGCTCTTGTTCGGCAGCCAAGTCGCTCGGCGGTAGTTTGAGAAATACGGGACAGTCGATATTGCAAGGTGCTAGGCGTTCTAACAACTCAGCTATGCGTCCCTGCTCAGAAAAGAAGTCTTTGCCATCCGGTGCGTTGGGACAACTTAAATTGAGAGTCAAATAGCTCGCGTAGCGATGGACCAGAGCGACACTTTGCGCATAGTCGTCGAAGATCTCGTCTGCGCTGCAGGGTCGTGCGTCGGCGCCACGATTGGTGGTGACGATGTTGACTCCCAATGGAATGCCGCAACGATGTTTGGCGAGTCGTTGAGCGATGGCCTCGGCCCCATCATTGGGCAAGCCGTAGTTGACTACGATCGCGCGATCACGCGGTAGTCGGAACAGGCGCGGTCGCGGATTGCCACGCGAGGGTTGAGCGGAAATGGAGCCAATCTCCGCAAAGCCGAAACCGAGGTGATCGAGTAGACCCAATACGCGACCACTCTTGTCCCATCCCGCTGCAAGTCCGATGGGGTTCGGGAATTGTAAGCCTGCTACCTCGGTCCTGAGAATTGGATGTGTTGAGCTGAAACAGACACGTGACAGTTGCTTGGCACCTGGGACCAACGCGGCCCAGCGGCACGTCTCGACTGTGAAGTGATGAACAGTCTCGGCATCGAGACGGAATAGCAGTGACCGGACGAAACGGGTGTAGATGCTCATGCAACTATCTTCGGCGATAGCGTTGCAAGCCGACTGCTGAAAGTGCGATTGCTAGGAGCAAGTTCGCAGTCGGCTCGGGGACGGCGACCAAGCGTCGAACAATTCCATCGTATTTGTTCAACACAAATACTTCGCCAGGAGCCCCCACGCTGAATCGCAAGTCTACTCGATTCAATCCAACGTTACCGGTCGTCTGCCGCAGTAGATCAATCATGCGCACCGACTGTCCGTTCTCATCCAACAGCCGCAATTCGTTCAAGCCCGCTGATCCACCCGCCAGCGGATCGTTGTCGACATCAAGCGTATAGATCACGCCGTTGGGAAAATCTCCCAGCAACAATTTTCCATTGAGCTCCGGAATACCCAGTCCGCGATAGACCTCTCCAACCGTGACAGCTCGCGACCCCGAAAGGGGAAGTGTTACGAAGCCACGGTCGTAATCGGCCACAGGGTCAATCGCGCCAGGCAGAATCCCCCCTTGGCTCCCCTCGCGAACATCCCAGCCAAAATTTCCGCCATTAACTCCTCGGTTGATTTCCTCAAAGGCCCCTTGGCCGATGTCCGCGATATACATGGCACCGGTTTGACTATCCCAGCCAAATCGTTGCGGATTGCGCAAGCCAATCGCATAGTTCTCTGCCAGCGTGGTGGCGATGGCATCGGAGGCAAACACGTTTCCTGGAACGATTCCATATTTCCCATTGGCCGAATTGTTCCCCAGCGGATCGATCCGGAGAATGGCACCGTAGGGATTACCCGCGTTCTGTCCGTTGTTCTGCGGGTCGTTCCCCGAACCGCCGTCTCCGAGTGCGACATACAAATTTGCGCGATCGCCGCTGGCGGCGGATGCATAACTATTGAAGGCGATCAGCCCCGCATTGTGATTGCTAAAGGGCTGATCGAATCGCGCGACTTCGCGAAAAGGTGTACTCGCATTAGCGGGGATAAAAGTGCTAGAGGTTGGCTGGCTGGTCTGCCATTCGAGCAACACGCTATGAAAAGCAGTCGCGCCGCCGGGATCAAAATCGGGCGTGGGCGTAGTGTTGTTGGAACTGTGCATCGTATAGAACTTCCCCGCCCCTGCAGTCCCGGTATTATAGAAGTCGGGATGAAAAGCGAAGGATTGAAAACCAGCTTCGCCATTGTTTTGAATCAAACCCAAATTGGGATAGCTATTAGGGTCAATGTTCAGATACGGAGTAACGGACCGCGTGTCGCGATCGACCGAATAAAGCGGACCATTTTGATCGTTGACAAATAGGCGGCCATTCGGATCAGTGGTCATCACACTCATCCGAGTACCGCTGGGGAGCGTAGCAAAATTTTCAACGCCGAGCGCGAGTTGTGCTGACGCCGATTGATTCATGCAACTCAACAAGCAAACCAAGCAGGCTGGTCCCCAGCCAATAGCAAGACGCAAGTTTGTCATGGTAGTTCGGCTTTGTCTAAGAGAAGTGTGTCAGGGCTTTACGGACGAAGCTAATTGTTGATCGTAGCCCCCCGCGAGCTTGCCGCGTGGGTGAACCAGTTTTTTGGTTAGCTCTCGCCTCCTTTTACCATAGGCGCCGAGACTGAGGGTCATGTTGGTACTGTCGCATTAACACCGAGTCTGGTTCATGTTTTAATCGTAGCCTGCAAACTAGCGCGGCCGCTACCCCCGCAATGAAGCCCCCGACGTGCGCCAAATAGGCTACTCCACCGGTCGTTTCATTCGTGGCCGCAATCGCTCCAACACTACTGACGAACTGTGTTGCGATCCACATCCCCAACACCACAATAGCGGGTACTGTAACTACGTAGTAGAAAATAACTGCGTTGACTCGATTGTGTGGAAACAAAACCAAGTAGGCTCCCATCACTCCCGCGATGGCACCTGAAGCACCCAGATTGGGAATGACACTGTTGGGGCCAGAGACAATTTGCGCGAAGCTGGCTACCAACCCTGCGGTCAGATAAAAAACTAAAAACCACACATGCCCGAAGCGGTGTTCGACATTGTTCCCAAAAATCCACAGGTACAACATGTTCCCGGCAATGTGCCCATAGCCGCCATGCATGAACATCGCCGAGAATAACGTCAACCAAATAATGGGTGGGCCCGGCGCTTGGGGTATGGCTATTGCCTCATCTCCTTCCACTTGAATCACTTGCGGTTCAACCAAGTCAACTCCCGTAGTGATCTCTCTCGGAATCACGCTCCAACCATAAGTCAACTCCGGATTGGCTAACTGTAGTAGGAACATGGCGATGTTAGCGGCCAAGAGCGCGTAGGTCACAAAGGCGGTAGTACTAACCTCGCGGTCATCGTCACTGATCGGAAAAAACATTGCTGATTCTTAGCGAGAGATGGTTGGAAAAGGGGCGTGGGGTGTGGCTGGGCTAAATCAAGAACAACAGTTCAGGCAAACAGTACCGAGCACAGTCGGCGTATATGATATGCTGTAGCTAACTTTTTAGCATCGTGCGGAAAACAACTGTCGCGACAGTTATTTCTCGCACGATGCTTAGCTGGTATTGATGACCCAGTATCCTCCACAT
This sequence comes from Pirellulaceae bacterium, assembly GCA_041741715.1. Taxonomy (GTDB): domain Bacteria; phylum Planctomycetota; class Planctomycetia; order Pirellulales; family Pirellulaceae; genus Aureliella. The sequence continues at coordinate 6,074 of JBGSJT010000561.1, forward strand.
CTTGATTAAGAGCCATGCGATATCATTCACTTACAATCGGTAGTCTTGTATTCAGTTGCCTTGCCTTCGGTCCCTTAGCTCGCGCTCAACAGGATGCCTCCACTCCGAAAATCGTTATTAAACCCACGGCGGAAAAAATCCCCAGCTATGAAGCTGGAGTTCCCACGCCAACTTTTTCGCAAGTCGCATATGGTCCTCACCAGCGACATGTGCTCGATGTGTGGCAAGCCGAATCGGCCGTTCCAACACCACTGGTATTCGTCATTCATGGTGGTGGATGGCAGGGGGGAGAAAAGGAACGAGTCCAGCGGTTCGCCGATGTAGCACAATTGATTAAGTCAGGCATCTCGGTGGCGGCCATCAACTATCGCTTCGTGAAACAAGCCGAGAGCGAAGGAATTGAGCCACCGGTGAAAGCTCCACTGCATGATGCGGCTCGAGCGTTGCAGTTCATCCGCAGTAAAGCTAACGAGTGGAACATCGATAAGCAACGCATCGGTGCCGCGGGGGGTTCTGCTGGGGCCTGCTCGAGTCTCTGGCTGGCCTTTCACGACGATCTGGCCGATCCCAATAGCGACGACCCAATCTCGCGCGAATCGTCGCGATTATGGTGCGCCGCAGTGACGGGGGCGCAAACAACGCTTGATCCACAACAAATGCAGGAGTGGACTCCCAACAGTCGCTATGGTGGGCACGCTTTTGGAGTGAGTGGCTTTGCCGATTTTCTGGCTCAGCGCGAATCGCTGCTGCCGTGGATCAACGAGTACTCGCCCTACGCACTGGTCAGCCGAGATGATCCACCTGTCTACTTGATTTACTCCGTTCCGCCAGCGCTCGGCCAAGACCAGAAAGATCCGACGCACACGTCCAACTTTGGAGTCAAACTACAAGAGCACTGCGCCATCCAGGGAGTAAAATGCGAATTGGTTTATCCAGGGGCCGCCGACATTCAGCATCTTTCACCAACAGACTACCTGATCGACGCGCTCAAGAAACGATCTTCGTATGACAGTCCGCCACCGGTCAAACCTCCCTACTATCGAGTCCGCTACGAAGCTTCATCGCAACCGGGGGAATTGGCTTTTCCGGTGGCCTACACGATATGGATTCCCCCAGCTTGTCAAACATTGCGTGGTGTCATTGTGCATCAGCATGGCTGCGGCGAAGGGTCTTGTAAGTCGGGACAAACGGGTGCCTTCGATTTACACTGGCAGGCGCTGGCCCACAAGCATGACTGTGCCCTGCTCTCCCCCGCTTACGAACAACCCGAAGGAGCCGATTGTCAATTATGGTGCGATCCGCGCCATGGTTCCGATGACCGCTTCCAACAAGCTCTCGCCGAGCTCGGCGCGCAGGCTGGACATCCAGAATTGGTAAAGGTCCCGTGGGGCTTGTGGGGGCACAGCGGCGGTGGCCATTGGGCGGGTGGCATGCTCCTGCTCCATCCCGAACGTATCGCGGCAGTGTGGCTTCGCTCGGGAGTGCCACTTTTTGAAAAGCCGGAAGGACGGGCGATCGCCCCCCATGTGCTCAACGATTTGGCCACGCATGTCCCCGTGATGTGCAACTTGGGGACCAAGGAGGGATTCACGATGGACGATGGAAAGTTTGCCGGTGTCTGGCCAAGCAATCTAGCTTTTTTTGGAAAGCTGCGTGGCGCTGGAGGCTTGGTGGGCATGGCCGTGGATCCACGGACCAGTCATGAATGCGGCAATCAACGGTATCTGGCCATACCCTGGTTCGACGCCTGTCTCACTGCGCGACTCCCCACTGACGCGGGTTCGCAACTACATCCAATGAAGCCCAGCCAAGCTTGGTTGGCTCCCTTGCCTGTCCCCAACACCGAATTCACTCCACCTGTTGCCGTGGCTGAATTTAAAGGTTCCGTCGCCACGTCGATTTGGTTGCCCGATCAAACGATCGCGCACGCCTGGAGTCAATACGTTCGGGATACGAATATTGCAGACTCGTCACCTCCGCCAGCCCCCAGTGACATTCAGATCAACGGCAATCTGTTGACTTGGCGGGCAGAGGCGGATCTTGAGAGTGGGCTGTCGCACTTCATCATCGAGCGCGAGGATGTGGAGTTGGCGACGGTCGCTGGGCCACCCCATCGTTTTGGTCGTGGCCTGTTCCAAGGTTTGCAGTATAGCGACACGCCAGCGACGCCTTTGGTTGAAATGCAATTCCAACACGATGCCTCGCAAGTTGGTCACGTTGATCGGTTTCAAGTGCGCGCTGTTAATACCGCTGGATTGATTTCAGAATAGGGCCAGGAATAAATGAAAAGATTATCTCTCGTCACTGTGGTATTAATCCACCTATGTGCTCCACTGTTGCTGGCGCAGGAGCGGCCTCGCTTGGCAGTGCTGACTGATATTGGTGGGGATCCAGATGATCAGCAATCGCTGGTTCGACTGCTGGTCTACGCCAATGAATTCGAAATCGAAGCGCTAATCGCCAGCGCCTCTGGAACGCGTGGTGAGTTGAAAGAAGCGGTGACTCGACCCGATCTGATCCGGGAGACCATCGACGCCTACGAAAAAGTCCTTCCAAATTTACAACGTCATGCGAGTGGCTGGCCAAGTGCTGATTCACTTCGGCGTGTAGTCAAATCGGGCAACCCACGTCGCGAGCGCGACCACATCGGCCTAGAGCACGATACCGAGGGTTCACAATGGATTCGAAAGATCATTGAAGAGGGCTCCAGCGATCGTCCACTAAACATTTCCATCTGGGGTGGTCAAACCGACTTCGCGCAAACCCTGTGGCGAGTCAAACAGGAAGGGGGCGATGCGGCTCTCGCGGAGTTCGTCAAGAAGTTTCGCGTCTATGACATCAACGATCAAGATGAAATCGCCGATTGGATGCGGGCGGAATTTCCGGGGATGAATTACATCCTAGCCAAGGCTCCGCCAGATCGCGACAAACGCGAAGGGACCTACCGCGGAATGTACCTGACCGGCGACGAATCACTGACCAGTCAGCAGTGGGTCGAGCAACACGTGCTCAACCAGGGCCCCCTTGGAAAACTCTATCCAACGAAGACATGGACAGCCCCCAACGAACATGGTTGTCTTAAGGAGGGTGACACACCGGCTTGGTTTTTCTTTTTGCCTCTTGGTAAGAATGACCGCACCAATCCCGAACAACCTGGCTGGGGAGGGCAATTCCAACGCCAACCAGACGGTTGGTGGCGCGACTTGCCCGCTAGTGCCCAATTTGATCCGCGCAGCACCGTTAGCCAATGGCGCGGTGAATATCAGGCCGATTTTGCAAAACGGATGCAGTGGTGTCAGCCATAATCGCGCCCATCGCCTACAGGCCAACTGTTGGAGTCCAGGCTTTAGCCGCCGAGTCATAGCCACCGTGCTCCAATCGCCTAGAGGCACCACTCCAACTGTTGTCCGAAGGGCACTTTACGGATGTGACGAGTGCTAATTGGCTTGTCAATAAAAGCCTCCAGTGGGTAAGCTACGTAATCGTTCTCCTCGCAATTCATCTAGCGTGAAAAAATATCTTATGTCAGTTTCTCCAGCGCCTTCATCCCCTTCGTCCAGCGGCAAGTCTCCTCCATCGGGCAAGAGCAATCGCCACCTAGTCTTGTTTGGTGGCCTGATGTTAGTCGGTATTATGGTTCTGGCTTGGATCGGCAGGGCTCCTGTGGCGGTCACGATTGGGAAGAAGCTACCGGAGCTTGATCTGCAACCTCTGTTGGCAGGAACCAACTCCATTGCGACCGCCGACTTGGCTGGAAAACTAGTGGTGCTGCACTTCTGGGGAACTTGGTGTCCGCCCTGCAAGGAAGAGTTCCCTGAGTTCGCCAAGCTAGCCGCCCAATTCGCCGACAATGATCAAGTAGTCATCGCCTCTGTCTCCTGTTCCGGAGGTGCTGAATACGACTTAGATCAACTGCAGCGCGCCACGGAAACATTTATGTCGCAGTTTCCCAACACGATTCCCACCTATGCTGATTCCGCAGCCATGACCCGCAATAGAGTCTCGTGGATCCTACCACGCGGGTCGCTGGGCTATCCAACCACACTACTGGTCGACCGTGACGGCACCATTATTCATCTGATTGAAGGCTACTACCCAGGTGAGATGCAAGAGCTGGAAACAAAGCTGAAGAGTAAACTGTAGGTGGCCAGAACCAACCCTTAAATTGCACGGCTAAGGACAATTTCGAATTGAACAGGAGAAATCGGAGGGAACAGAGAACGGAAGAATCCACGCCAACTAAGCATCGTGCGGTAGATTACTGTCGTAGTGGACGCGGCTACGAGCCCTGAAGCTCGGGTCTCGTAACCTCGTCCACTACTGATTGCGACACTTATTATCCGCACGATGCTAAGAAGGTTTCATGTACTTCTGTGGCTCTGAACAGTCACTTGGTCTATGATAGTGTCGGAGACTAAAACGTATGATTGAGGTAACGTATACTGGCGATGCCCTTTGGCAAAGGATTGAGAACGCGGTGGAAATCGTCAAAGAGAGAATGCGGAGGGTCGTCAAGGCGCTGAACGAAGCCGAGATTCCCTACGCGATCATTGGCGGTAATGCTGTGCAACACTGGGTAGCGCAGGTGGATGAATCGGTGGTGCGCAATACGCGGGATGTGGATATCATCCTCAACGAGTCAGATCTGCCCGCAGCCACTCAGGCCCTATCCCAGGTCGGGTTCATCTATCGACGAGCTGCGAGTGTGTCGATGTTCCTGGACGGACCGGACGCGAAAGCCAGGGATGCTGTACACGTGAGCTTCGCTGGAAAGAAGGTACGTGAAGAATTCCCCGAACCCGTGCCTGATATCGACGAATATGCCTTGATCGAAGACGCTCGGACCCTACCTTTGGACAAGCTTATTAAGATGAAGCTGACTTCATTTCGACGAAAGGATCAGGTTCACATCTTGGACATGATCTCAATCGACCTGATAGACGAGAGTTGGTTATCGAAATACGACGAACCGCTTCGCTCGCGATTAAAAGAGCTGCTCGATGACCCGGACGGGTAGCGGCGACACTAGTTAGGATTTGGGGCTCGGTACGATACGAATTGCTTCACCCCCTTGGGCAGGCAAGGCTAGCTGAAGCACCGAAGACTGCGTGACGGGTAGTCTTTCAATCAAAACCTTGGTTCGAGTTTTAACGTTCGGGTCGTCGATGTAGCGAATGGCCACGTACTGCTCTAAATCTCCTAGAGACGCGTTGTCGAGGAAATTCAGTGACAGACTAAGCGTCCGGTCTTCACCACTATTCATGGCACCGATGTACCAGGCTGTGCCATGTCGTCTGGCAATAACGGCATATTTGCCAACTTCGCCGTAAATCACGCGAGTCTCGTCCCACGTGGTTGGCAAGTTGTCAAAGAATTCCAACTCTGGTTCGTCGCCAATGACTTGGTTTCCTCCGCCAGCTCCTCCGACTTTGCCAGGCGCGGCAGCCGGTCGATCGTACCAATACAAGTATTGCCAAGGACTGTAGAAGCATACCGATTTTGCTAATTGGTAAGCGTGGGTTGCGTTCGTATCGACTCGTTCACTGTAGTAACAAACCGTGTGGTCCGCTGGGCCGCACAGCATTCGACTGAAGAGTAGGGTCAGGGTGTTGGTATTCAAAGGAGAGGTTTCATCACCGGCAATGCCCTCAGCAGTCATCAAATTGGGGTAGGTCCGTTCATAGCCAGTCGGTCTGTATTCATCATGTACATCCACCATCAGATGATGATCGGCTGCCTTGCGAATCGCCTCATGTAGCCAGGTCGTCCATGGCTGTGATCCGACGTTCACAAACCCGTATTTCACCCCCGCAATCCCCCAGGACTTATACAGCGGCAGGATCTCATCAAGCTGTTTCTCAAGCGCTCGCCGATTCACGTACAGGATCACACCGATATCCTGCTCATTGGCATAGGCGATGACTTCATGCAGCGCCAATGGCCCCTGGGATCGTTTGGGGTCGAGCGTGACAGTCGTTGCATCGGAAGCGCCGTCGTACTCGTTTCCATACCATCCGGCGTCAAAGTGAATGTACTGCAATCGACGTTTGACGGCGAAATCGACCAGTGCCTTACCTCCCTGGGTCGTTAACGTTACCTCTCGAATCACTTTCCCAGGCTTGATCCAAGAAGTGTCAGCGATGGCACATGGTTCATTCAAATTCAGCACGATGAAATTGTTCTCGATCAACTCGCCAGGGCGACTGGCAACCATGATGAACCGCCACGGAGTTGTCAGAGGGAGTTTGGCTTCGAATTTTCCGTGAAGTTCGCTCACTAAGCCCGTTGAGGAGTTCTCGAGCGGAGCGAATTTCATTCGGGCATAGTTTACCAACCCTGCTTCACCGATCGCCAGATAAAGATCTTCGCCAGCCTGAATGGTTAGCGGGCGTTCGCAACCCGCTTTCACTTCGCTCAACCGAACTTCTTGGTAATTGCCTTGTGCACTGTAGACGGCCCATGTTTTGTGGTCGGCGGTAAATCGAAACTCTGTTCGTTCATGGTTGACAACCACCTTATTCAGGTTCTCTTGTTCAGGGAGTGTGGTTCGAAACGCCAACCCTTCGTTGAAGACGCGAAACGTGATGGAGACTTTGGCACTACAATCACCCAAGGTCTGCAGGTCGATCATTAATTCATTGTAGTTATTGCGAACTTCGTTTCGTTCTCCACAGACAGTCTTCCATGTCTGATCGAATGTCGCAGTTTTTATATCAACAATACGCATACCATCCGATTTGAGCAAACCCTCGATAGCGAATCCCAATTGCGACTGTACTAGGATGGGACGCTGCTTCCATGAAACCTGATAAGTTAGCAGGTTAGCCAAGCTTCCTGTTTCGTTCACGCCGATATTTACAACCAGTTGGCCATCGGGGGATTTCAATTCGACGGCATAAGCACCGGGTTCGTCCAACAGCAGCGTTGCCGCAAGAAAAGTTAGTTGGATGAGCGTGCGACAGAATTTGTGGATCATGTTGACCTTGAGTTCATTGAGAGAGTAAGGGCGGACGTCGTGTCGTTTCTCGAAAAACGCGTCGTCGATATCGATGTTTGAGCGCATAATTAATAACGACGTGTTTTTACACGTGTTAGGTTTGGCGAGCCAATTGACGTCGGCTTAGAGATTCCTAGAGTTTACGATGACGCTCGCTGGGACGCCCCATACGCTCCGCGAAACTAATGGGCTCCTATAGGTCTTTTGAAAGATATACTGAGACACAGCATATTGCGGATGGAATACCAACCACCGGCATGACGATGATGACGAGCGCATTGACTCCTAATTCGCGTGATCAGTTACGAGAAATCAAAGCCATGATAAGTTGCCGCAAACTAAAAATCTGTTGTGTCGCTATCACGACCTGCCTATTTGTCGCGTCGCTCGCCAGAGCTGAAGAATCGCTGTTTCTTGAAAACGCGTTTGTCAAAATTGGTGTCGATCCACGCAAAGGGGGAGCAATTACCTGGTTATCCTGGAAGACGTATCCGAACAACAGCATCAATATCGCAGACCCTGGACGATTGATCCAGCAGTCTTATTACGCCGGTAAGTCGCTGGACCGTCGCGACGAGGGCCAGAGCAAAGCCTGGAGTCCGTGGACTTGGAATCCAATCCAAGGTGGTGGCGTCGGCTCATGGGCGCGAGTCAATGAGTGTAAAAAGCTGGACGAACAAACATTGTTCAGCGAAACAATTCCCAAGCTATGGGACATGCCCAACGAAGAAGCGGCGGCGGCCATACGCCAATGGACTTCGCTCGATCACAACATGCCCAATGTCATCAGTGTTCGCTGTGACGTGGAATGCAGCCGCGAGGCAAACGACCGTTGGGGAGCTGCTGTCGTTCGCGCGCAAGAGGTTCCAGCCTGTTATTTCACTAGAAACTTCGACGGCGTCGAAAGTTATCTCGGCGACAATCAATGGCGAGCAGAGACGCAGCCACCTGGACCCCCTTGGGGTCGCGTCCATCCGCCTAAAAAGGCGATGGCATTCTTTAGCCAAGTCAAGTCTGCGGAGGACGAACGACCGATGCGGCCAGGTATCGCCGTGTATTCCCCGATGTCCACCGACGATTGGAACTTTGGGCCGCACGGCCAGGGCCTATCCAGCGATCCACAGGCTGGTCCCTGCATGCATGTCGCTCCATTAGACAAGGTGGCATTGGGACCTCGCTCGCGCTATACGTATCGTTACTGGCTCATCGTCGGAGACCGAGTGCAAATCGCTGATCGGCTCGAAGCGTTGATTCAACTGCACAGCCATGACAAACCTGAACTCGATAGTGCCAAGTGACGTTGTGCAACCTGATTTAACTTCCGGAAGGATTTCTCAAATGTTCCTTCATCGCGCGGGCTGCGGCGGTTGGGTCGACTGCCTGATGAATGACGGCACTTACGGCTACCCGCTCGCAACCGGCCTGCATGACTTCTGTTACATTGTCGAGTGTGATGCCGCCAATGGCGAAAATCGGAATGGTGATCTGTTGGCTAGCTTGCTTCAGGAATGGTGTCCCCGAAAAACTGTCGAAGCGTTTGGTCTCCGATGGAAAGGTCGGCCCACAACCGATGTAGTCAGCCCCCCCCTGCTCCGCTGCCAGTGCTTGATCGATGTCATGCGTCGAGAGGCCAATCAACAAGCGGCCTCCGGCCAAGCGCCGCGCATCGGCGAGGGACAAATCTTCTTGGCCCAGATGAACTCCCGCTGCGCCGCTGGCCAGTGCCACATCGACACGATCGTTGACAATCAGCTTGGCCGCAGTATTGCCCAGGGCGTTCACGGCAGCGCGGGCATAACGTACGAGCTGACTCCCCTCCGCCCGTTTATCTCGGAGCTGAAATAGATCAACACCAACTTCCGCCAGACTCGTGAGTGATTGTTGAAACGCAGCCAACGGCAAAGAGCAATCGACCAGCACATACAGCCGTTGGTCTGGCAGCAGCCGCTGACCCGTCAGCAGACGCAATTCCGCTTGCGCCAGTACATCATAGGCCTCGTAACGCAGGTGCTTGAACGCATCGCTAGCTGCTGCCGAAACCAGTTTGGAATACTCTTCTAGATTGCGTAGCGATTGAGTGATGCGTTCACAGGCGGCAGGAATTATTGTTGCCAGTTCGGTACGTTGCAATTCTTCAGCGGTGGTCAATTCAGTCCCTGCGTCGCGGTACGTCGCCCGCGCAGCCAAGCGTTCTGCTCTGGGAAGTGTAGCTAATGCAGTTGCCAAGCGGTGCCGAAGTTCTTTGATCCACGTTGCCACACCGAGATCTTCACGGACCAGTCGCGCGTAATCCTCCAACGTTCTCAGCCCCTCGGCCGCGCGATTGGCATTGGCATCGAGAACTCGCAACCCTTGGTGTAGGTTTTCCGAAAGCTGTTGATTCAATTCGATGGTCTCTTAAGGATGACGAAGACAGCCAGGTGCCACATGTGAAAGTTGTGCTGCTGTCAACAAAAGTGACAAACCCAACACACGGGACACGCACCCAAGGCGAAGTACTTTTCTCAGCGAGAGCAATCTTTACCAACGCCATTGTAGAGGTTATGGTATCACTTCTGCTGCATTGGACCAGTTGGTCCCAAGCCCCCGTAGTTAAGTGGATATAATAGGGCTTTCCTAAAGCCTAGTCGCAGGTTCGATCCCTGCCGGGGGTATTCGTCACTTTCACCACCCTCAGCAAAACCTGCGTTTTCCAAGGCTTCTGGCTCTTCGGTGACCTCTCCTGATGGCTCCTGACACGCAGGGATAGAAGCGCCGGTAGAACAGTCCTCAGGGCTCAATGGCTCAGATGTCGCCTTAGCCCAGTGCTCGTCCGTCGTTTGTTGGTAGTGACGCTCTGCTACGCGGGTGGAATGGCCCGGTCGACGTCAGCCCACCGCAGCCCCACTATCTCGCTCGGACATCCCGCAGCCTGCCTAGGAGGCCCTTCCGCCACAGTTCAGTATCGGCATCGGGCCGAATGTTCGCCTTCTGGCAACGAACAAGCTCTTCAATGTGCCGCTTGGCCGAATCGTTAGCAGGATGATGCCTGCCGGCTTAGTCGCCTTAAGCAGGTCGATTAACCATCGCCGATATTGCTCGTTCGAATATCGGTACTCGGAGCCCTTACAACGCAGGGCTTGGCTGTTGGCGACTAACGTATAGTTCAGATCGAGCAGGTAGAACATTGGGATCTCCGAAGGTGGGACGATTGGTTTGCCTACCTCATCGTTTCAATTCCTAGAAATACATGTCGCCTGAGCTGCTGATTCTTTTGGGCTAGCCACTGTTCCTTTTGGGGACTCCCAAAACTCCCAAAAGTCGCGTCTGACCGCTGTAGGACGGGACTCGTCCTGCGTACTGCGTCCAGCGCAGCGATGTTGAGCGGCCTTTATATGAGGCTGCCAGAATTGCCAGAAAAGCCCGGCTCAGCGCCTCCTTTATGAGGGACCAGAAAGACCAGAAAGCCGTCGGCGATGTCGTACAGACTTTCGCCGAATGGTGCTCTCAATCTCACTTGGGCGTTCGCCGTCCAACGGCGAAAAAAATGCCCAATTCTATGGCGTTCGCAAGTTGACCTTGCTCAGGTTGGCAACAAAGCCAAATTCGCGTTAGTTTGCTTAACTTCGGCAAGATAGCTCCGGAGAAAACTCGCATCGGTCCGGGATGACCGGTGCGGGTTAGCAAACTCACTTCAAACCAGTTTTCAAATGGAAGGCGATGCACCTGCAAGCTCGAAGTGAATTCTTAACCCTCTTGAGAGTCTGGCTACGGACGCGGTTTGGACTCGCAGTGACATTCTCGTTCTAGGGCGCGTAAGATGCCGTTAGCGGATCGTTTAAATCTCACGTGGAAGGCTGCATCCGCCCCCTAACGCCATGACGCCAAACCTAGGTGGGGCTGCGAACAAGTTCGCTGGTAGCTACCGAGGCTGGACCATCCTCCGCGCCCAAGCAAGACGGATTTCGATGCAGTTTGCGCCCGAGGTGAACAAGACGGACGCGCGCAACCGGCTACCCCAAACGACCGCTTCGACGCGTCGGTCGATGCAGACCGCCAGCTCGAAGCAAATCTCCAAAACCTCGGCGGTCGCCGTCACCTCGGTCATCTCAGCAACTTGAGTTCATGACCCAGGACGGTTCGCCCTGGGGCGCGAATGTCGGCCGCAGTCTTGCCCAATTCAACTTCTTAACGCAGTCAAAATGATATCCGCGAAGGTCTAACCTTTGCTCGTAAACTCCGGTGGGTTGTTGCGTCCGCTGGCAGTACCTGCGTCGGCGTCTCACACCGCCGTAGGCAGACGTGATCGAAGCGTAGCACAGTGGCTTGTGGTAGTCTCAGCAGCGAGAGCGTCACCTTAGGTCAATTAATTGGCGATTGAACTGGACGCCGCGTATCAGCATTGAGCGATTGCTTTGGCCTCCCGACGCATGTTCGCTATTGACTGTCGGTGGCGACACTTAAGTACTTGTATCCGTTTGGACCCAACGAATGAAAACAGCTAACGCTATGAAGTGGTCAACGAGCGTAGATATGGCATTGTCTTGGATCCCGCGACCAGCGTTTTCAACGCCATTGGACCTTAGCAATTAACGTTCTGGTCACTGGATGGATAGTTTGGGGCAATTGCCAGATCCGTAACATACGCCGTAGCCAGCGGAAGTATGAATACGGTACGGCTTACGCCAAAGATAAACGCCGCGCCCCTTCGATATGCGCAATTATTACAGGCGAATATCGACGTTTTTGGAAGCGTCTTACGTTTTACCGCACAAATTGTCCATTACATTTCAGGTTCGTTCTACCATTCAAGTTTGGATTCTTGAAGTGCAGAATTGAGCAAAGACAGGTTCCATAAGGTTACATGTTCATCGATCCCGCCAATCGCAAGATAGGTATTCGTCGCGTCGAAAATTAAGCGGGTGATTCTGCCGTTCATAGGTGGCAATGTAAGTAGTCTCTTCCGGCCATTTGTTTGCCAAAGTGTGACAGAATTGTCGTCGCCGCATGTTGCCAACAATTGGCCGTTGGCACTGATTCCCAATGCAGCCACACCCCCTGATTGCGCCTGGGGGATCAGCGTTTGTTCTTCAAGATCTGGGAGTCGGATTTCCAGCACGTTTCCGTCGCGATTTCCAGCGATTAGCCGGGAACGGTCCGGTAGGATTGTGGACGACATTATTTCAGCAGCGCCAGAATAGGATTGGACTTGTTCGCCGGTTGTCGATTCGCAAAGGACGCATTTGCCGGTTGTGACAATTAGTAGGCGTTTTCCGTCCCCGACATAGTGAATGTCAACCAGACTTTCTACAGGACTTGACCATCGCTGGGTCTCCTTTCCCACACCCAGATCCCATTGCAGTACCAGCCCAGCGCCGTCGCAAGTGACGAGGCGCCTCGATGTGGGATCAAAATCCAGCGCAGCAATATCGCCAGTATGCCCTTCAAGCGTGTGCTGAACTTTCCCAGATGGCAAGCCAAAGACACGCACTGCATGATCGTCCGATTTAAAGTTGAAGAAACTGCGATTCACAGCTACCAGCCATTTGCCATCAGGGCTGCACTTTAGATCCATCAAACTCTTGCCGCTATGTCCTGCGAATGAACGTCTGATCTTGCCTGTCTCACAGTTCCAAACGATGATTCTCTTGTCCGAGGAGCAGCTAACCAACGTGTCGGGACCGGAAGGAAAGCCAAGGCCCCGTACGGCGTACGAATGGCCGACCAGGCTGCGTCGCAGCCGAGTATCTGGCAATTTGAAGATATGTACGGCATTTGCAAAAACTGCCAAATGCTGGCCATCTGGGCTGAAAGCCATCGCTTGGCACGATCCTCCCTCCAAGTGCATGGTCATCAAAGATTCACCGGTGCGCGCATTCCATACACGGGTGCTTTCATCGTCACTAGTTGTAGCGATCCACTGGCCGTCGGGACTGATTTCACAACTGTTGACGCGCGAGGTATGCCCTAACAAGGTAATGGGGTCGCTCGTCGCTAAAACGTTCCATACTTTTGCGGTCCGGTCCATCGAGGCCGACAAGCAATAGCGCCCATCGGAAGTGAATCGCAGCCCCCGAACACCGTCTCGATGTTTCCCCAGTACGGTTTCGGCGTCCGCCGCTTCGCCGGTTAGCTTTCGCAATTTGATAACATTATCTGCACCCGACATCGCCAAAGACTGTCCGTCAGGGCTAATGGCGATTGGAAAAAACTCGATGCTATTGATTGTCATTGGCAATTCGAACGTCTGCAGTTCGTGTCCCGTTGCGAGTTCGAAGACCTTTACTTGTCCGTTGGCCCAACTGGTAATGATCCGATTTTCATCTGGGGTAAACGAGATTTGCCGAGGCTGGACTTCAGAAGGGATATCTGGTGGAGGCGTTACTCCATCGCGTAAGGCGATGAAGCGGACTCGCCGATCCCAAGAGGAAAACGCCAGATAGCCGCCACCGGGATGAAATCGTACGCAGGGGATCGGAGCGTCTGCGGAGTACATCTTCTTCGGATCCGAACCGGGCTCCTCTACGACCCGATCCAGCGTGTATTCCTGTCCCTTTCGACGCCAGAGCGCCAGCTTACCGTTATATCCCGCCGCAGCCAAAAGCGTGCCATCAGGACTATAGGCCATCGACCAAATACGATGGCCGGTGTTGGGAAGTTGAGCTATGCGTTGAACGTCGAATTCGGCCAAGCAAGTGGCGGCTTCGCCGCGCAACGTGGCCAGATCGCGATCAACCGTGTCGATCTGATTTGCCTGGACGATATTATCGATAGCTGCCGCCCGCCAGCCCTCCTGCTGTGTCAACCGGCGGGTAGCCGCTTCGCTGATCAGCGAGTTGTATAAGCGGGTATCTGCCTCGGCCCGTGCGGCCGTTTCGGCAGACTTTGCCAGAATTGCCGCGTTCAGGGCGTCCTGAGTTTTTCTCTGCTCATCCTGCAGGGCAACATGTCTGTCACTAGCCAGCTTCTCCGCGCGCGAGGCGCGCACGGCCTGCGAAGTGCTGATAAGCGTTCCTAGCAGGCACAACACCAATACCACAGCGCCAGTGACGACCGCTGCCCGATGTCGATGCAGCAGCTTGCGCATTCGGTACGTGGCACTTGGAGGACAAGCGTCGACAGCTTCTCCATTGAGATACCTCTGAATATCTCGGGCCAGTCCATTAGCTGTTTCGTAACGGCGAGACCGTTCCTTCTCCATTGACTTCATCACGATCCAATCAAGTTCACCACGTACAAGTAGGCTGAGTTTCTTTGGCTCAGTGCGTCGATTGGCGGCGATCGTGGGTAGGGAATCGTGACTGCTTAGTCGCGTACTTGGGCGAGGGGGTTCCTCCAACCGGATGATTCGCACCAGTTCGTCGAGTGCCGCTTGATGCAAACGCTTCTTGTCGAACGGCGTGTCCCCAGTCAACAGTTCGTAAAGCATCACTCCCAGGGAATAGATATCCGTTCGCGTGTCGACGTCGTATTGATTCATCGACGCCTGTTCTGGACTCATATAGTCAATCGTACCCACCACCTGTCCGATCTGAGTAACAATCGTCTGATCGGTTAACTGCTGGCTGACAGCCTTGGCTAAACCGAAATCGATCACTTTTGCGACTGGACGATCATCGATTTCCACAACCAGGACGTTTGAAGGCTTTATATCTCGATGTATGATCCCCTTTTGGTGGGCGTGCTGCACTGCCTGACAAATCGGGACGAACAATTCCAAACGCTCGCGAGGAGTCAAGCGTTTGTCGTCGCAATACTTTGTAATTGGGTCCCCGCGTACAAGTTCCATCACGAAATAGGGACGACCAGTTTCTGTCATGCCGGCGTCAAGTACACGGGAGATGTGAGGATGGTCCATCAGTGCCAGCGCTTGGCGTTCGGCCTCGAACCGCGCGATCACCTGTTGCGAATCCATCCCCGGCTTGATAATTTTCAACGCGACACGACGGCGCACCGGTTGAGCCTGTTCGGCCAGGAAGACCGTTCCCATGCCCCCCTCACCAAGCTTTTGAAGCAGCTTGTAGGGACCAACCGATACGTGCGTTGATTCCAATCGCATCGCTTGAGTTGGAAGGTCGGCATCGACGGCGTCTGCCGGGTCGGGCTGAGCAAAGCGTTCACGTGAAAACTCTCTTTGAATTCTGGCTAACGCTTCCAACAATTCTGGAGCTTCCGGAATATCAGAATCGTCCAGGAATGATTTGATCGTGACCTGCTTGCCATCCTGCAAGAGTTGCCTGAATTGAGCAGACCAGCGGCTGATGTCGTGAGCGTTCATGGTCTTCTGACGGATTGTGTGCACATTTGGACGAATCAATTGTAGGGGCGATGCAGACGTAGTGCCCAACTTTCCAAACCGAAGGAGTACATCAAACAACGCTGCGGCCGATAGCCTCAAACGCCGATTCTGTTTTCACTTTATTGACGTAGTCTAGCAAATTTCTCAGGCGGGAACGTGGAGGGACTTTCAGCCCGGATGGTAAGCGCCTCGCCAGCGGCTCGCAGGATGAATCGGTGAAGGTAAGAGATGCAGAGACTGGCCAGGATCTCCTGACCCTCAAAGGGCACACCGACGCTGTCTGGAGCGTAGCCTATAGCCCGGACGGGCGTTGCCTAGCCAGCGGTGGGGCGGACAACACAGTGAAGATCTACGACGCCACGCCGCTTCCTCAAGGGGCATGACCGCCCGGAAACCAGCGAGTAGATCCACTGCCCATGCCAGCGGCAGGGGTGATCCAGACTATCCGCCGCCTGTTTTGCGGACACCGGTTTTCTGAAGCACCGACCTGTAGTTGCGTGCTTACTCCCAGCTTGAAGGACTTACTCTCAAACGCGCGAACCGTTGGCTCGTAGGTATCGCTCGTTGGAACTTGACCAGAATCGACGCACCATCCAGCGGTAATTAGGTTTGGTATGGTTAAACCAGCCGAACATTTCGAACGCACGACCAATTTCTAATATAGATGCCAAACTCGCTTTCATGCGGAGGTCACCCTCAACCGATCGCAATTTGCGTCTCCATAGTAACCGAGGGTGAACAAACCTGCGCGAGTTCAACTAATACCCCTGACGCCAAGGAACCCGGTGCACCTGAGCGGTCAGTCTGACAGCAACTGTTACCGCACCAACGCGCTCAGGAGCAGCGTGTCCTTGTAGCATTCACAATACGTCCGTTTAGGCCTTTATATGGGATCGAGGCGTTACTTCAGCGATGAATTCTTGCGAGTCGGTCTCGGCGCTGTCTGCTTCCACATCCGCCGCTGACCTTTCCAGTTCACCATCCCCGCAATCGGCCTCAAATCCCTCTCCATGACCGCATCCCGGCCTCTTTCAGTCCGCAGCAGGTTCAAAATCGCTTTTCGGAAAATGGGTGTTAGGCAAAGGACATTCAAAATCTGCGTGAGCCGCCATCTGGAACGTGGCTTATTCTCGCAAGGCCAGCGTCCGCATAAAGCTGTTCTTTTCAGTGCCACAGTTTCCATTCAATCGAGTCTAACTCATTGTGGACAACCAAGCATTCATAATCGCTCAACGAAATCGACTGCGAAAGTTGATTTCAATCGCCATGCGTGCTCAAGATGACTTCGTACTGCGGTTTGTTTATCGAGTCGGCAAAAGAAATGTTCGAAGGTCGCGCCAACATGACACTGTCTTACGAAAAACTGGTCCATGACTGGAGTGGCTCCATCGCCGCCATCTTGGAGTCGGTCGGCTGGGAGCATGTCCCGCTTGAAATGGCCCCTGAGAAACAGCGATGAGGAATCAGATCGTCTACGCCTGCTCAAACCCGAAGTTCATGGCGGAAATGAATAGGTCGGCGAGCTCGTTTAGGTCGTACACCATGGGCGCCATCCTGCGCGCCTACGTGACACTTGAGACGGCACCGCTCGTCGCGGAAGGCCTGTTTGATACGGTGCAACAAATCGAGCCACGCTTTCACGAGCGGCCGCGCTTTGAATCGATGCTGCAGGCTGACGATGGTCCAGCCCTGTTCTTGGACTGTGACACGCTGGCGATCGGGCCCACCGGAAGTAGTAACCACTGAATGGAGTTCGCGATGAAGTGCGTAGATTGTGGCGATGAACTGAGAGGCAGTGGGACGTGGCTCCTTGGCAATGATCGCGTGTGCAAAGAGTGTTACGCTCGCGAAGTCGAGCCGGCACCCGAGTCCGTGGCAACTGGAATCGCTATTGGAACGGCTGGCGGATTGATAGT
Organism: Pirellulaceae bacterium; assembly: GCA_041741715.1. Lineage (GTDB taxonomy): Bacteria > Planctomycetota > Planctomycetia > Pirellulales > Pirellulaceae > Aureliella. The sequence continues at coordinate 23,265 of JBGSJT010000561.1, forward strand.
GTGGGCGCGTGTTATCTCTGTTGCTCTTGTGGTGGCCAAATGGATCGCGACATAACCGCGGCTGAGTACGCCGGCATGCTGCTTAGTACAGATCACTGTCATTGTTGGTGGTTTGCTAGAGATCTGGAGGACCGCCCAAACGACTGGCACTCGCCATGGTTGATTGAACGCGCCCATGTTTGTAGTACTCCGAGGATTTGCGACCGCAGGCTTGTAGTACTCCTGTGTAGCCGCTGCCATCGCGCCCAACATTTGCAGAAGCTGCCTGTTTCACTGGCGATCCAGCCGCCGACGCTCGCGAACATGTTATGGGCCAAAGCGACATTTGATCCAAGGTACTTCAACCGTGGATTTATCCAGCGGTTTCACGTAAGCAAGTTGCCAGTCAGGACACCACCGCCACCAAGCGTCCAAGCAGAGGATCAGCTCCGCCGAGGGGCGTATCCCAGCCATTGAGCGAAATAATGGTTTGTCATCAATATTTCCAGTCGCCGAGAGATTTCGAAAAGCGCGGCATTGCTGCTAGTCAACTGTCGTTCGGCATACCGGCGCGTCAAACCGGTGCGAGTAAGAGCTTGGGGAAAAAAATCTCTTCGGCTGGTCCAATATATGCTTCCAGAGACATCTTTGATCTGCATTGGGTCGTTGTGAATAAGCATTAAAAAAGTGTGCACAACTCACTCAGGACGGTTCGACCTGGGTTACTTTCGGCAACCGCGTTCGGGTCAGGATTCGATGCCAGCGCGCAGTCAGAATGACTACACTTCCAAAGTGCGCCAGGCAGATTTGCAGGCGGATCTTGATACTTCGGTCATTAACACCGACGCTAATTAGCACGGATCTGTAGCAGCTGAAGTTTGTCCATCCTCTTTCAGTTTGTCGAGTTGCGAACTTGCTTCGGTCGAGACCACGTCGTGGACACCTCCGCGCCGCAGCGAGCCGGTCGCGGCGAAGTGGTAATGGCTAAGTGCTGACCTTAGGCTGCGCGACTCAGCGTCCCCATGGTTAAAGGCATTCTCCAATCTCCTCGGAAAGGGAATACGCAAATTGACAACAATCGCTAAGCCACGAGGTGTTTAGACCACAGTCGCGAAAAATCCATGGGAAATCTGACGATGGAAACCTGGTCGTTGGACTCTTGAAGCAAACTCTTGAGCGCAATGATACAATCGGCCCGGTTGATATTTCTCTGTGAATCGTGACCGAACCATGACCGACGTAACCCGCCACCTGATTGAAATCGAATCTCGCGATCCGTCGGCAGCGGAGCAATTGCGGCCCCTGGACTATGAAGAGTTACGGAAACTGGCGGCCGCGCGAATGGCTCATCAGCCATCAGATCATACGCTGCAAGCGACGGCCCTGGTGCACGAAGCGTATGTGCGTTTAGTGGATGTCGATCGGGTTCGACATTGGGATTCTCGCGGCCATTTCTTTGCCGCTGCTGCTGACGCGATGCGTTGCATCTTGATTGAGAACGCCCGGCGTAGATGTCGTACCAAACATGGTAGTGAGTATCAGCGAGCAAGCCAGGAAGTTCTTGAGACGCTCGCTGCTTCTCTTCCCGATAATGATTTGCTAGCCCTGCATGAGGCCCTCGACGAGTTGGCTGAGCGAGATGCATCGGCCGCCCAGCTAGTCAAACTGCGCTTCTTTGCCGGATGCACGATGCCTCAAATCGCGGAATTGCTCGGTCGTCCGCTACGCTCTGTCGAACGCGAGTGGCGATATGCAAGGAGCTGGTTACATCGCGAGATTTCAGCGAAAGACACGCCTGCCGTCTAGATTTCGAGAATTTCTGAAGAATTTTGGCGGGGTCGGGGGCGCCGCGTCGTGTTGGATTGTAGCGGCGGCTTAGACGCCGTCTCTCCATGAGATCCGAGTCGCCTTCTTGTGGATGCTCCGAGCCGTAACCCATTCCCCCTGCAGCGAGAAAAAAATGATGAATCCGAACCAGAAATCGACTACCTGCCTTGGTCCCGCCCCGCGTTCAACGCGCCGTCCAAATCTAGCCCCCTGGTTGCTGATAGCGTTGCTGTGCGTATTGAACCAAGCCTCCGCCGCACGCTCAGCGAAGAACATCCAGCAACGTTGATATGCATGCACAATCTGGCGAATGCTTACCGATCCCAATCGCAATACGACGAGGCGGTAGAACTCTCCCAAAAGACGCTGGAAAGTCGACAACGGGTTTTGGGCGACAAGCATCCAGAAACGCTTTTGAGTAGGAAGCTCTTAACGTTCATTTTTCACGAGGCGTCTCGAGAATTCGCAAATTCCACCGACCTCAAAGAACGCAATCCGCCAAAGGCGCTAGACCTAGCCCGCAAAGCAGTGGCACTGTTTCCAGAAGCCTCAAGTTATAGTTGGCAAGTCCTGGGTTGGTCGCATTACCGCATGGGCCACTGGCAGGAGACAATCGACGCAGAGACGAAATCCATCGAGCTCCAGAAGAATGACGGCGATCCCTGGCAGTGGCAGTTCCTGGCCATGGCCCACTGGCAATTGGGAGAAAAAGAGGCAGCCCACAAGTACTAAGCTCGATCAGCCGCGTCGCATGCGAATTCGAAAAACGAAGAGGTACTCCGCTTCTTCGCCGAGGCGGAAGAGTTGATGGGCATCAGCGAGCTACAGCGCAATGAACTCATTGCCCACTACTACAGCCAAGTCGATACCAGTGATGCCCAAGCACTGCTTGATCGCGGACGATGGAATCAATCACAAGGTAAGCACGAGCTAGCCATCGAGGATTTGACTGCCGCCATCGAATTGGAACCCGAGACCACTGACGTGATCCGATGGCGATAACGTGGCATTTCCCTCTACGCACTTGGACAGGATCAAAACGCGCTGGCAGACTTCAGCAAAGCGATCGAGCTGGCTCCCAGCGAGGTTTGGTCTCTCAAAGAACGGGGGCGAGTCTACCAACGGCTCGGTCAACTCGACTTGGCTCTGGCTGATTTGACCAAGTGTGTCGAGCTAAGACCGACTCAAAGCACCGAACGACAAAACTACCTTCAGCGCGCTGGTATCTACGTTGAACTGAAGAAATACGACCTGGCATTGGCGGATTGTCAGCAAGGCATCGACATCGATCCCGAAAGCGACGCCCAATGGTTTTTTCGTAAAGTTGCTTACGAATTACGTGGTGACATCTATGCCGAAAACCTGCAGCAGTACGATAAGGCGATCGCTGAATTCGACAATGCGATCGAGCTTGATCCAGAGAACGCGATTTATACGTCGAAACGCGCAGCGGCAGTTCAGGCCTTAGATCAAGACCAGCCAGTTACCCAGGATTTATGAATTCGCCCTTGCGCGGAACTACGACTCACTCACATGAGTGTCAAATTCTCGCGTCGTTATCCGTTTTGACCCGCGCGTTGAGCTTATTCCGCAACCTAAAATGAGCTCCCATAACGAGCGCACTTCGTAAGCGTTCTCTGTAGGCTATTTCGAGTGCGTGGAGCGATTGAAACTTCTCAGCAATTTCGAGTCCTATTCGATGGCACTCGGCCGAAAGCAACCCTCGACGGAAAACCGGGCACAGCAGACGGGCGGCGGCTATGATCCCAGCCGCTCGCGTATCCAGAGCGGCTCCCGCCGAAGATCGAGCACCGCGACGACAGTCAGATTTTCACCGTCGCAAGAATAGAAGATCCCGAAAGGAAAACGCTTGGACAGGGCGCGAAAGTATCCAAGTTCTTGCTGATGGATTCCGCCGAAGTACAGCAAGGAGTCGATGTCCGATATAAGGCAGCTTCTGAAATAGTCACCTAGACCTAGTGATTGGCGTTCATAAAACCAGTAACCGTCCGCTAAATCCTGTTCTGCGTCCGACGATATGGTGACATTCATTTGCCGAGATCAAGTAAACGCTGTTTGGCTTCTGCCCAATCTGAAACGGTTGCCGCACCGTCTTCCAATCGGCGACGCCGCTCTTCCAGAATCTCGCGGTGCCATTCAGGGGATCGAACATCTCCCGGTTGCTTGCAAAGGTCAGCCCATACACGCTCTAGCAGTTGGACTTTTTCCGGGACAGTCATAGTTTCGAGTGAAATGTCGATGGACATGCAAGATTCTCCTGATTCTCGTCATTATACAACGCTGAACGAGATAGGTCACGTCGCAATCTGGGAAATTCATTCTACCGAAGGACACGACGTTCAGTGGGGTCCAGATGGCAACATAATGGACTGTCTTGATCCACCACAACGACCAGCGGCGGTTCCGTTGCCAACGATTTGAACGCGGGCATCTCAGTAGTCGGCTAGTCCCATGAACCGGCTGTCGAAGCCAGCTAGAGTGTGGAGTCGAATACACTTGTTATTGAACGTAAAGGTCGCTCGTCCCGCGCCGTACAGAATCGTGAATTCTCCGTCCCCAATTCACCGAGGTCGAACAGACCTCTAGCTCCAACCCGAAATCGTTCGAGCCATCGGTTGCATCAACCTACCGCAGATGGCGAAGCAGTCAACTTACATCGGTGGATGTGGCAGAGAGCACACCGAAGCAAATTAGGACTTTGACTACAGTTCCCAAGAATCCACCGGCAGGTGTAGTCAATATGATACGTCCACGATTTGCCCAGCGCGCTCATGAGGGCGTGTCCTGAGCGCGCTCGAATCTGCTGAGGTCGAAAGGACCGAAGCGAGTTTGGTAGTTGAGTTCGGCGCGTCGGTTGGACAAACCGACGTGAGTTGGAGAATTGTCGTAACTCGCGGAGGTGAATTCGACCTCGGTCGCAAAATGATTTTAGCGAACGAGCGGTGGAGTTGGACACCTCGGTGCCAAACTTCATCAAGGCGACGTGCGGAACGACGAATTGCGAGTCGGCAATAAGGTACAAGTAGCTGCCCTTGAGCAACGCAGCTTTAATGTCGGTCCTCTTGCCATTATGGCTAACGGCGAATTGAAGTCTTGCAGATTGGCGTGTGCGGCGGGGAAACGGCTTTTCGCGAGTTAGATTTGATGCGGAGGTGGTCGAACGTAGACTAGGGAGCGAACACTGGCGAGCTTGCACCGGTTGGACACATCGGAGCGCCGTCCGCCGATCAGTTCAGTGGAGAACATTTCTTCCATCAGCGAAAAACGCCCACACGCGTAAACGTCGGGCGATTGTGGGGGTAGTTTCGGGACCTTTACCTAGGTTCTGACTGCGAACCGTCCGCGGTCAGTTTTTACAAATTTGGCGTCGTCCCCAGCGGCCAAATCCTGCGGAATGGCGCTGTACAATTCATGTGCTGCTGGCCACTACTGTGGTGTTCGGCTGGTCGAATAAGAAGTCAAGGCAGCGATACCCAAGCCGGTGAAACAAGCGGTGCCCCAGCGGTTACGCCCGGACGGTTCGCCATGGATCGACCACGAGCGCTGGCGAGAGACGCAGCAGAGGGTCTGGGGAAGGTGAGCATTTAGCCCCTGCGAATCAAATGATTTGGTAAGCTACTGTAACGACCAAGGTCTCGCCCACTGGAGCGCGCCGGCCACGTCGCAGATGTATCAAACTGACTATACAATGTGGTTCTCCCAGACCCACGACAAAACAGCGCGTTAGCGCCCTGGGATGCTACAATATCCGAAATTAAAGCGAGTGCGGCAATTGGATGAACACCCATGCGCACCGCTGGTGTTTGACCCTTTGTGGAGTAAACGGTAATGGCTGGACCGAATCGGCGAGCGTTCTTTAGTTCGTCGGTCGTTTGTGCTACGGCGGCCGTGGTGACGGCCAAGGCTTCCGATGCCACCACGAACGCGTCTGGCGTCACCGGCTACAGCTATCGCCTTCCGAAGTTCAGCGAAGGTGCGACACTGCTCTTTCAAGGTGACTCAATCACCGATATGCAATGGGGTCGCAACCAAAGCGATCGCAATCACTACCTTGGCCACAGCTACGTCTACCTGATCGCCTCGCGACTTCACACGGACATGCCAGAGGCAAAGTTAAATTTCCTGAACCGTGGCATAAGCGGCAACACGGTTGCCGAGCTGAAAGGTCGCTGGCAAAAGGATGCTCTGGACCTGAAACCAGACGTGCTGTCAATCCTAATTGGTGTCAACGATGTCGGCCGAGCCGTACGAGCAAAGGAGGATGTGGATGTCGGCGCTTTTGCTGCAGACTATCGATCGCTTTTGCAGCAGTCGCGACTGGCAAATTCAGAATTAAAGATCGTATTGCTTGAGCCGTTCGTGTTACCAGTAACTAGAGTTAAGGTCGAGTGGAATGCGTGGCGGGGGCAGGTCGATCAGCTTCGTCCGGTAGTGGCGGAACTAGCCTCCGAATACAATGCGATACTGATCAAGACACAGGAAATCTTTGAAGCCGCCGCTCAGCGCGCCGAACCATCACACTGGATTTGGGATGGTGTGCATCCGCTGCCACAGGGCCACGAATTGATCGCGCGAAATTGGATCGATACTGCTGCGAAAGCGTGGACATGAGTAAGCCCAATGCAGTTTTTCAATCATAGGCCCGTATCTTGGTTCACGAATTTTGGCGATGACCTGCTGTGGTCGCGCGGACGCGGGCTGAAATGGTTTGCTCTGAGTGCTAATAGTTGCATCGACTTTGGATGGTAAAGAGTAACGCCGCGATCGTCTGCAGTGCGGCGTTTCGTAGTCCCTATAGGGCTATGATCTAGTCGTAGTTAGTTGTCCAAGACTGGTGCCGATTTTATATGCTTCGAGATACTAAGCGAAATGCGGTACTCAGATCTGCCCAGCAAATTCAAAGCGCCAAGCTGCGCCGGTTGAAATATCGAAGCCAGCTTCTTCTCACCCAGCCCGAGTACCGCCTCATACTGCTGACCATAATTATTGCGTAATTGAAATGGGTCAACATTTTCTTCTCCAATGTACTGCTCCAACTGGTGCACTTGCATACGCTCGGACGTCATGTCTTTATCCCTGAGGATCTTCAACAGGGGCTGCAAGTAGAAAATCCGAAGTGCTGACTTTTGACCTTCTTCAAGAGTCTTGCCGCAGATGTTGTACAACAGTGAATCGTCACGTAGCGGGCCCTTCGCAATCGTCGCATTCACGTTGGATACCTCTTCGCAAAGCCGCTGGAACCCGACAGGCGAAACATCTTCCGGTCCCAACGTGAGCGTGTCTAGGCGTGCCAACAATCTCTGCAAGCGTACGCACTCACCGCTTGCCGCCAGTTCAATCTTGGCGAGCTGGTTGTGTGAGAGACAGCAGTTTGCTTTAATTTCGTCGACGACTAATGCAGATTGTCGTTCGAATCGTTCTACGATTGAACTTTTACGAACGCTTGCCTTCTTTCCACCAACATCGTCTAGCGTCCTCCCAGAAAGCCTATATTTTAGCTCCCCACTGCTTGAAACAAGGACCGGCTTCAGTTCCCTAAAGGGTACTGCCGGCTGGGCAACAAATTCGCGTACAGACGCAGTAGGTATTTCGACCATGAATATTCCATTCTGATTCTGGAATTTCAACTCGACTGTTGGTTCGCTCCCTCGCAGATGCGACGTGATCACAATTATCGCTACCAGAACTAGCCGCTTGATGCTTAGCATCGGTTGATCTCCCTACAATAGATTACGCTACCACGTTTGTATTAGAGCAGAAAACTACACGTAAGAGGGATCTTTGCCATTGCCGCGACAGGCGAAAGAACGTGACCGATTGGAACAATTAGAGGGTCGCCCCCAACCGGCTCTTCTTGATCGCGTCCAGCGTGCTCTTCGAAGCGCTCCAGCTCGACGTAAATCGCCCACGCCGTTTCTAACCGCCAATCAGCCAGCCAAACCGCAAAAGTGGCTCAATCCCCAATCGGAAATGACAATTGTCACCGCTGGCTATCGAAGCCGAATTGTCTCAAGAATCAGTCTGAACGAACGCGGGCCACATAGGCGGCGCAACAAATGCCGCTGGCGACGGCGGCGTTGAGCGACTCGGCGCCGCAGCGGTGGGGGCCTCGCGGGATGCTCAGCCAATCGTTCAACGCTCCCTGCTGGGACTCGCGTATTCCATGGCTTTCACTTCCGATGACCAATAACGTATCGCGTTGCCAAGTGCAAGATAACGCGTTATTGCCCCCTTCAATCCGCGTCCCCACGATGGATAACTGAGGATGAGCGGCGCGCAAGGCAAGGAGGCTCTCGGTTCGCGTAGGTAGCCGCAGGAACGCGCCCATACTGGCTTGGATGGCCTTCGGATTGTAGAGGTCGACGCAATCGTCAGATAGGAACAACGTGGAGTGACCGAACCAATCAGCCACGCGCAGGATCGCTCCCAAATTGCCAGGATCGCGAATGCCATCTAAGTACAGATTGAGCCCCGTCACAAGACTGGCCTGCTCACTTGAAAGTGGTGTGCTATTCGTCGGAGTTGCAGCGGGCATGTCGAGCACAGCCAGGATGGCAGGTGGTGTGTCGAGAGAACTGATCCGCTGGAAAGTCTCAGTGTCACAGACAAAAACAGCTCCTCGTATTTGATCGTGCACCTCCGATGACTGCCGCGCGAAATACTCCGGCGTGCAAACCACGTAGCGGAACTCTTGAGGCGACGCAGCGAGTATCTCAGCCACGATGGTTTCACCTTCGGCAAGGAATTGGCGCTGCGCGTGGCGATATTTTCTGCCACGCAATGCACGCAGATGCTTGGCTTGGTTACGAGTTAACGGAGGAGGTGTCAAGCGATGTCATTTCGGTGTGTGGTTGGTAGTTGCCGAGATTGTAGCGGAGACGACCAATAGTCGCTGATCGCTCCGCCGATCAGTGCTGTTCGCTTTTCGTTCGTACATTTCGTCAGTGCTTTTCGCAAGGGTTAAGCGGGTAGCGTCCGCCTATGTGGCTGAGTTGCTCAGAAATTGAGTCGCTTAGCATCGCGCGGAAAATAACTGCCGTAGATACATTCGCCATAACGTAGCCCCCTTGCGGTCTGGCGACCGCAGCTACACTTAAGACGCGACAGTTGTAGGTAGGTCGACGCTAAGCTCTCTAAGGAACCGTTCTGATGCAAGGGGTGGTACGTTAGATTTGTATTTCCTCGCCGAGCGCATCATCTTTTTGCCGCACATATTTTTGTCGAAAAGCACTTGCGGTGGATTGGGTATGACAGTCAACGTCAACCCGGATCGGATTTGGATCAGCCTACAACGTGGTCGACAAAAAGATGAGCGGCAAAAAGATAATACGGACTGTTTTCGCGGACAGTGCATCTCTGCAATCTAGGAATCGACATCGATAAAATCGATGCAACAACCTAAAACTCAAGCGTTGGGGCCGCAAAACTTAGGACACTAATTTTTCGCACGATGCTCAACGACCTAACGACTGACCGACGGAGCGATCAGCGACCTTTTCAAGAACGGGAAAATTTCTTCTCGAAAGGCCTTGACTCCCGAGCCGCCCGCTGTACTATGTAACTAGTTCACCAGTTAACCAGCTTTGTGACGAGAGTCGATTCCGCCGCAGGTGGAGTGCGACGAATTGGGTGACGAGTGTGATGACATCAATGCACTGAGGGTGTTCGACCATGTTTTTTACGATCGATGCCAGTAACGGCGTGGCGATCTACGAGCAGATCGTGCGGCAGGTCAAGTTTGCCATCGCGGAGCGGGCGCTGCGCCCGGGGCAGCTCTTGCCCAGTGCGCGCGCTCTGAGCGTCGACTTGGCAATCAATCCCAACACGGTCGTGCGTGCGTTCCAGCAACTGCAAGCCGACGGAGTCTTGGAGACAGTTCGCGGGCGTGGCTTGGCGGTGTGCCAAGGGGCTGAGGCTGTCTGCAAAGATCTGCGTCGGACGTTGATCGGCGATCGACTGAGAGCTGCGTTGAGTGAAGCTCTTCACGGTGGATTGGGTGTACGTGAAATCAAATCCATCGTGAATCAGCAGCTCGATGAACTCTCCCAAACGGTCACTCCCGTTGGTAGCACTAGTGAGCCCGTGACAACTGAGTGAAGAGTAGAACAATTGTCCCCAATTGTTCAGGATTTATGGTCCCCAATTGTTTGGGATTTTGACGGGGTCAAGCAATGCAAAGCGGTGAATCATTGAGTCGCGGTGAACCATTGAGACAATGGTTCTACACTGTCTCAAATCCCACGTTTACCGTGAACGCTTACAGAATATTTGCGTAACACTTATCAGACCACTTGAGGTGACGACATGACCAGTTGCATTTCGGTTCAAGGGATTGAGATGCGCTTTCGCGGTTGCGATGCGCTGCAAGGTATCGATTTGGAAGTTCCATCAGGCTCAGTCTTTGCCTTGCTGGGGGAGAACGGTGCGGGCAAAACAACCTTGATTCGCATCTTGACTGGATTTCAAAAGCCGACCAGTGGCACGTGCAGCGTGTGTGGTCTCGACCCAGCCAGAGATGCGCAGGAGATTCGTCGTAAGGTGGGTTATGTCTCTGATAGTCCCGCGCTCTACGACTGGATGCGAGTGGGGGAGATTGGCTGGTTCGCCGCTTCGTTTTTTGATGAACCTTTTGCTGATCGCTATCGTGAATTGATCGCTAAGTATGAATTGCCGGAATCGCGCAAGATCAAGCACTTAAGTAAAGGTCAGCGAGCGAAAGTTGCCTTGGCTTTGGCGGTCTCGCACGATCCCGAGTTGCTCATCTTGGACGAACCGACATCGGGGCTTGATCCACTAGTTCGCCGCGAATTTCTAGAAAGTATGGTGGACCGCGCCGCGACGGGACGGACGGTGCTGTTATCCAGTCATCAAATATCTGAAGTCGAACGAGTGGCCGATACCGTCGCTATTCTGCGGGCTGGGCGAGTGCAATTAGTCGATGGGTTGACCGAACTAAAAGATTCGATAGCCGTGGTGACGATCACGGTCGACGACGCGCTGGCCGCTCTCCCGACGGTGCCGGAGCCTGCGCGGATGTTGAGCGAACATAACGAAGGTCGTCAGCGGCGTTGGATGGTGCGTGGTCTGAGTGCGGCGCATCTTGCCGATTTGGAATCGCATCCCGGCGTGGTCTCCATTCGCACTCGCCCCGCTTCGTTGGAAGAACTGTTCGTGGCCTGTACGCGCGGCATTGTCACCGAGCGTTCTGCGTTGCCTGAATCTGTGAGCGTAGAACGTACCGTGGCGATGTAGTCATTAGTCATATGCAATTGAAAACGGCTTGTGTTAGGGGGAACCCATGAATCGAAACTTGGCGCTGCGGGGACTGTGGTGGAAAGAGTTGCGACAGCTTGTGCCGCTGGTGGGATTGTTGGTGTTAGTGGGCGTGCTACTCCAGGTCTTAGCGGTGCTGTTGCCGTTTGGCAATCGAATTCCATGGCGTGAGGCAGCGGCGCTGCTGGGTATGCCGGGGCTGTTTGCTGCGGGTGTGGGGGCGTTACTCATCGGCCAAGAAAAAGAGACTCGGACGCTCGATTGGCTGAGGTCACTACCGTTGGCGGCCAGCGATCTGGTACGAACCAAATTGTTGGTGGCCTTGTTGGGGCTTACAATCGTATGGACAGTGAGCTTGGTGCTCGGTTGGGCGACGGATGCCTGGACGATGCTGCGCGATGGCCATGGAGGAGAGTGGATCTGGCCGCTGCACTC
>JBGSJT010000562.1:0-5867 GCA_041741715.1 Pirellulaceae bacterium
GCGCGGCGAACCCGCTGCAATGCTTTACGAGCGCGGCAATCCGCAGTGGTATGCCACGAAATTAAGAGAGGCAACTCCGACAGATTCTATTCCTACCGAATCGATGGTAGTGACCTCCATCACGATTCGGACCGACGACGATTCAGCACCGCAGCGCGGACTGCGAGTTACTGCGCCATCGCGTTTGGATGAAACACATGAGCTCATTCCATTGTCGACAGCCTTCTCGTACAGCCACAGTCAAGGAGCCATGCAAGGTGCTTTGATTCATGCTTTCTTTGAACAAGTTTGCTGGGGAGACGAGTATCAACTGGATCGCCAACAACTGCGACAAGTGGCTCTGAGGACTCTACCGCCCGAAGCCCTGCAGCACGTGTCGATCGAATCGACGATCGATGACTTTGAAAAACTGCTGCGGCTTTCGAGCGTCCGACAGGCTTTATCGAAGTCGCGATACCAGCGCGAGATACTGGGGGAAATCCCCGACCGCGTGGAGATCGATAACGAACGTGCGGTCAGTTTGGTGATGAGTCGAAAACTGGTAGCCGGTACCATCGATCGCTTGGCGGTCTTAATGAAAGCTGGTCGGCCCTACGCAGCCGAAATTTTCGACTTCAAAACCGATAGGGTCGATGCGCGTGCACCACTTTTATGGCTGCATGACCGCGTCGCGCATCACCGACCGCAATTGGAAATTTACGCGCGCGTCGTCTGTGAACTGTTCGACTTGCCGCGCGAAAAGATCGCCACGCACTTGATTATGCTCGGCAGCGATGATTTGGTTCATTGCGAAGCCGAATAACGCGGCAATGTTCTGAATTATCCGAAATACTAGCGCGACGCGCTAGTTAGTGGGTCTTTGGCTTTCGGCCCGGTGGTTACCGAAAACGCTAAAATCAAGGACCCACGCGCTGGCGCGTCGAGCTGATATTCACTGGTCAGATTCCCATTTGCGACAGTAGATCGGCGACGCGGCCAATGGTCTGGGCGAGCATGGGATGGGTCTCGCTGAAGCTGTGCGAATTGGCTTGCATTTGTTGCGCCAAGCCAGCGGAGCTGATGTCGGTGCGATCGAGCGTCTCTTCGATTTCTTGCGCTGCGCTACGCAGCAGTGCCACTTGCGCGGCATCCAACTGTTGTTCGTTCGCCAGTTGGTCGTGCAAGTTCTTAAGCGTTTCTTCCAACGACTCACGCATCGGTATGTATTCCTTGAGGGACGAGCCTATTCAGCGATAGTCTCCAGTGTACCAAAACAAAACCACTCCCGCCCTCGGTGTTTTGATTGAAAAACAACACATCCTGACCAATACCAGCCCACATAGCAGGCTACAATGAATCGTCTCGGACAAAATGTCCGGACGGTTTTCGTGCGATCATTTTTTTGGTAAACGTTCCCGGTAAACGCGAGAATTGAGACAGAGTAGAACCATTGTCCCCAATGGTTCATGGCATTGGATTGCTTCCCCCGTCAACATCTCGAACAATTGGGGAGAATATAATTCTGAACAATTGGGGACAATTGTTCTACCCTCCAAACAAGCGTGAACTGTTACTTTTTTTGGAAGGACTAGGCTGTAGGTTATGAGTACCGCGCTACGATTGACACTAAATGAGTACAACGACATGGTGGCCCGAGGGGCTTTCGTTGCGATCAAGGGCAAAGTGGAATTGATCCGAGGGGAGATACACAAAATGAATCCCGCTGGTCCCGTGCACGATGATTTGATCGACTACCTCTATGACTGGTCAGTAAGATCAACCCAGCGGTCCGCAATTCATATACGCGGACAATCTGGCATGGTACTGCCACAGCTAGCCAGTCGCCCCGAGCCGGACGTGTTCTGGGTCAAGGCGAAACGCTATTTGAGTGGGCATCCGACTGGCCAAGAGACGCTATTGGCAATTGAGGTCTCCGATTCGAGTTTGCGAGACGATCGAACGACCAAAGCTGAGTTGTATTCCGAGGCGGGTATTCAGGAATATTGGGTTGTCGACGTTCAAGGCCAGTGCATCTATGTGATGCGAGAAATTGCTGCTGACCGTCGCTATGGCTGGCAACGCTCCGCTTTAATAGGAGACCAGCTCTCACCGCTGGCTCAACCCACTGCGGTATTGGATGTCGCGGATCTGTTCGGCATAAGCCAAGCGTAAGTTAAAACTCTCTGCGTCAGAGATTGCTGATCAACGCCGACCTCCCCTTGTGAGAACCTCGCGTTCTTCATATTTTTGCCGCACATTTTTTTGTCGGCGCAAGTTCAGGGCATGTGGTTTCTGAATGGCCTCGCAAGTGTCAGTTGTGTCCTGTTGTCCGGTTGCAAATTTTCCGACAAAAAGATGTGCGGCAAAAAGATATCACAAAATCTCTGCGGCACAGGATCTCTGCGGCACAGGATCTCTGCGGGGACTGATCTAGGCATTCTGCAAACGGAAGCCTAGTGCTTTGTCTAACTTTAATTTTGGGGTTGGGAGAGTAGAGCGATTGTCGCAATCGCTTGAGAAACGATTGGGACAATCGTTCGACTCTGGGCGCTAACAACCCCACTTTTTAATCTGGCCGAAGCACTAGTACTCAATTAAGCTGAAGACCGGATGGGGGGCCAGCTTCTTTTCGCCTCCGAGTGCGGTGAGATGAATGCAGAAAGCAAACTCTACGATGTCGATCTCAAAGTTCGAAAGTAGATTGACGCAGGCTTGCACCGTGCCACCGGTGGCTAGCAGGTCGTCGATCACCAGCACGCGTTGTCCAGGAGCTATAGCATCCGAGTGGATTTCGAGCGTGTCGCTGCCGTACTCGAGGTCGTAGGAATGGCTGTGGGTGGTGAAGGGGAGCTTTCCCGGTTTGCGCACTGGAATGAAGGCCGCGTTCAGTCGCAATGCCAGTGGCGCGCCGAAGATAAAGCCACGCGACTCGGCCGCGACGACACAGTCGATACGTTGGTCGCGATAGCGATCTGCGAAACGGCTGATAGCCGCGTCGAACGCGCGCGGCGTGGCCAGGAGCGGCGTGATATCCTTAAATAATATCCCGGGCTTGGGAAAATCGGGGATGTCGCGAATAAACTCGCGGAGGTCGATCGTGCTCATGCAGTTCGGCTCGTAAGTGAATGGGTGAGATGACCACGGGAAGAAGTTGGCACGTTCATCGTACCCCGCAGTGACAGCAAGGGTCGATGTGCTGCTAGGTTAACAAGATTGGCGAGGCCGTTGTAGGGCATGGCGACGGGCTTTGTTCTCGAGGCAAGGTGGAGCTACCGAGGCTCGAAGGGCGATTGAACCAGGTCCGAACCAAGCAGTTTGCTCGGAGTGGGGTGGGGGTAGTTCGGGGCGTTGAAAGGTCTGAAGATCAATAAAAGCAGCCAACTTTGCCCAATAATACCTTTTAAACGGGGCTTACGGGGCGATTACGAGTTGACCAGGGGAGGGGCGAGCGGGTACGCTATAGGGGGTGATGACAGTCGTCTCGGGCAGATGCCCTCCGTTGCTTGCGTTCGGTTCAGCCTCCGTTTCCAAAGCCATTACCTGTTCGGTAGTTTAACGACTTTCTGTGGTTCGCGGTAACGCGCGTGCGATGGAAATCCACTTCGCTCTAGCCACACTCGGACCCGCATGAACGTCGAAGAACACGAACAACTCCGGGCCAACATCTGGGACCACATTTATAACACGGGCCCCCAATCGGTCGAACAACTCGCCGATCAAATGCAACTTAGCCAACAACAGGTAGTGGGACTGGTCGACCACGCTTGGTTTGCGGTGCACGATCAGCTCATTGCGATCGCCACCGATGGGGAATAGCCGAGTTGGTTGAGCCCCACTAGGTGATACCGCCCAAGGGATCCTGCCCCGGCGATTCACCACAACTGAAAGAGCAAAGATGTCAGTGCAAGAAAAAGTACGTTGGAAGAATTGGGCCGATCGGTTACGTCAAGAAATGATGACGGGACTGGAGCCAGAAGTGACGCGCTCGGTGCAGTCGATCGCGTCTGAGACCGCGACCACCAAGGCGGAAAGCACGCTACATAGTGTCCGCTTTTGGAAGTCATGCCAAGCGGGGAAGTCTCCCAACGATGCGCTGACCACCGCTGGTTTTGAGATCGACTTCCATCCCAATGATGAGAAAAGCGTTCAGCAGGTCACTCTGCGTCTCAATTCAACATGGATGTCCATTTTGCAGCGCGTGCTTGACCGCAAGAAATAAATGCTGAAGGACGCCGTGCATGGTGAACCTTAGGCGCTAGCCGTCGGCTGATCGAAGTAGGGCTCCATTCGAAAGGGCCCGCAGCGATCGGGTCAAGAAACCTTGGAGCCCACGGCTAGCCCCTAACGTTCATTGGGAATCGAACGCATGCCAAACCACGCTGGTCGATGATAGCAAACCACACTCAGGACTAGCATTGTTGCGGCTGTCCTGCTATGATTAGCAACGGTTCCAATCAATTCGGGATTTGACGCGCCTCTCCTTTTCGCTCCCGCGAACAGCCGCGGCACCTCTACTGGGGTTGATTTCACGGCTCGACGACGCATGCGTGCGTTTCTAAATCTGGAGAAGCTTTTATGGCGCAGGGTACGATCAAAAAACTAGTTTCTGACAAAGGTTTTGGTTTCATCAAAACCGACCGCGGGGAACTCTTTTTCCACCATTCGGCGGTACAAGGGACTCAGTTTGAGTCGCTGCGAGAAGGTCAAGAAGTAGAGTTCAGCGAAGGACGTGGTCCCAAGGGCCCTCGCGCCGAAGCTGTAACATTGGTGGGCGACAGCGGCGACAACTAAAGTCGCTGGGGTGCACAATGTCGCTGGGGTGCACAGTGTCGCTGGGGTGCACAATGTCGCTGAAGTGCATAGTGTCGCTGAAGTGCATAGTGTCGCTGAGGTGCAAATTTCCTTGGTCGCACTGGGTGACTACCAAAGTTTGCATCCTGGTTTCTTTCCTGTCCCAACACTCGATTTTTGGCGTTGGTAATCGAACCAACACGGGAGGTGTTAGCATGGCCAAAGAAATAAATGCTGCAGGCTCGACCAAACGCAAGCAAGCTAAATCGACCGCCGCCAAGAAAGCTGCGGTGGACACACTCGCCCCTAAGGCAACCTCTGCCACGATTTCATTGGCGGGGAACGAACTGCAGCTCTCAGTGGGCGAAGTAAATATTTTGGGAGTTTTCAAAAAATATTTGATGACTCCTGGACGCATGCTGTGCCTAAACAACACAGATATTGGTACGATGAAACGGTCGCTTGACAAACTCATCGCAGCGGGGCTCCTAATCCCCGAAGATTTCAAAGGAAGTTACTCTCTAACTCGTTCCGGATTCAAGGTAATGAACCAGTTGGCATAAGAGCCTAACTTGCAGCAATCGCGATGAAGTGTTAACTCGCATCTAAAACATGCGCTGGAAACACATCGAGCATTTTGTTCGTCGATAGAATAAGTCGTCAAGGTTTTGGGAACCACAATCCAATGGGGTTTCAACTGACGCACATGTTAGCCGAGCTCTTCTCCCCGTTTTGGAGATGAGTTTTAGAAAAGCATCAGTGGTAACGATTCGGTCCCGGTGTACCTCTGATTCCGTAATGTAACGACGGGACGGTTCTGGAGTTTTGGTAATGGGTAAGAAATTGTACTGCGGTAACCTCAGCTATAACGTGCGTTCCGCACAGCTCGAGCAGTTGTTCTCGCAATATGGCAATGTTGTGAGCGCACAAGTGATCGAAGACCGTGAGACCGGTCGTAGCAAGGGGTTCGGTTTTGTCGAAATGTCGACAGACCAAGAAGCCAATGCAGCGATTGACGGACTTAACGGGCAAGATAACGACGGTCGCAGTCTGCAAGTCAACGAAGCGCGTCCTCGTGAGGAGCGTTCCGGTGGTGG
>JBGSJT010000563.1:0-50169 GCA_041741715.1 Pirellulaceae bacterium
AGTGAGCAGTGTGGGGGGGGACATGTTGTTGAGCGCCTCGCGAGACATTGTTACTTCGGCGACATTGACTAGCACGAATGGTAGCGTGGGATTGATCGCGGTAGGGGAGATTGGTCAAACCGCCAATATTACTGCGGGGCGTGATGTGCTGTTGCAAGCTGGTGGGGATATTACGCAAGCTGACGTACTCACGACCGCCGGTCGGAATCTGCAAGCTAGCAGTGCCACCGGGACACTGCGAATTGGTGAGTTGTCTGCCGTGCATGCTTCATTGACTGCGGGACTAGATATCCTGGATGTAAATGGTGCCAGGGTCAACATTCATAGCGATACATTGCGGCTGGAAGCGGGAGGGATCATCGGCGGGCCTGATCCAGGGGCGACGCCAGATCAAAACGGCCAAGCGATCGATATCGAAGCGCAAATGCTGGCCGCTAAGAGTCGCGATGGTATTTATCTGCAGCAGCTCGCCACGGCCGGGGATCTAGTTGTCGATCTGGTCCCAGGCGTCTCGGCCGCGGCAGAGGTGTCAGTCGAGCAGGTGCGCTTCAATAGCACCGTGACTCCGATCACGGTCGTTGACACGCTGGGACCGCAACCACTTGCCGACTTGGAGACTACCGCTGGTCCAGTCAAAGTGGTAGTTCTCAATGGCAGTCTGACCATCAATGATGGCGATAGTGATGGAGTCGGCGTGTTGGCGGGTGGTAGCGGCGATGTGTTATTAAGAAGCACCGCCAATCTGACTGCCAATGCTTCCATCTCAAGCGGCACGGGGCATGTGACGCTACAAGGCTTGGCCGCGGTCGACCTGAATGCTCAGGTCTTCACAGGGGGTACTGGCAGCATCTACGTTACGGGACAATCGATCGATGTCGACGGAGCGATCGACACGGTCAATGGTGGAATTCTACTATCCGCGTCTGATGACATTCGCACCACGGCGACCATCAAGAGCGACAGCAACGGCATTGGATTGATCGCTACCACTGGGGATGTTCGACAAGGTGCCGATATCACCGCCGGACTCGACATATTGGTGCAGGCAGGTCGCGACTTTATACAGGCCTCCGGAACTTCCCAGGCTGGTCAGACAGCACAAGTGATCGCTGCCAGAACAATACTTTTAGGCGAGATCAATGGCAATCACGTCTCGTTGACGGCCGGTCAGGACATCCTGGATAACAACGGCGAAAACGTATTGAATATTGCTGCTAGCACGTTAGCCATGACGGCGGGTGGCATCATCGGTGGTTCGGACTTGGGCAATGCCGACGACGCCAATCGAAACGCGATCGACCTACGAGTGTCTACGGTGGCGGCGCGAAGCGCAAATGGGATCTACCTTCAACAGTTGATGGGGGTGGGCGATCTGACCGTCGATCATGTGGCAGGTGCTGCCACGGTGGAAATCCAACAAGTTCGCTTTAATAGCTCCCGCTCCGCAGTGCAAGTTGGTCATGTGACGGGCGATCCATTGCCAGAACTGAATGACCTGGAAACGACCGCCGGTCCGATCAAGGTTGTCGTCCGCAACGGGAGCTTGATCGTCAACGACGGCCAGGACGGTGATGGCCTCGGTGTGTCGGCCAGTGGCGCGTCAGACGTACTGCTGGCTGCCAGCGCTGACGTGGTGGCCAATGCCGATATTTTGAGTGCCGGAGGTAATATGGAACTCCGGGCTGGAGGCGATATCGAGTCGCATGAAGCAATTGAGACTTCGAATTCAGGGACCATCTACTTGTCCGCCGGTGTGGATCAGCGTTTGTCTGGCACGATCAACACGCAGGCCGGAGACATTTTGTTCCGGGCCGGACAGGACCTCACTCACTCGGGGACTATTGAAAGTGATTCAGGGAATGTAGGGCTGATGATTGGCCGAGATACCATCCATTCTGGCTCATTGAAGACGGCGGGTGACGTCTTGGTGCAAACTGGTCGTAATCTCATGATGGGATTGGGCTCGATTGACGCGGGGATGAACTTGCTAGTGAAATCAGGAACGCCAACAGTTGTTGGCGGACAGCAATTGGGGGTGCTAACCGCAGCCAACATCTCCTTAGACGCTACTGGGGACATTTTAGATGGCAATGCGGGCTTGCTGAACATTTCAACGGACAATCTTCGCGTTATAGGGAACAGTCTGGGGACTAAAGCCGATCCGCTCGAAATTCATACGAAGGTACTGGCCGCTCAAACAGTGGCTGGCATTTACGTCGTGCAGCCAATGGCTGCCAGTAACGATCTGACGATCGGACATGTCGCGAGTATCAATGTCGACGTTAATGTCCAACAAGTCAACTTCAAGAGCAATACAGGGTCCGTTAACGTCAATGTGCAACTGAGTAAACTAGATGACCTGCAAACCGATCGACCACAGACTGGAACAAACACGGCGATTGAAGTGTTGGTGGTGGGCGGAAACTTGATCGTGCTGGAAGGCGCTGATGCCGATGGAAGTGGCGTGCTGGTAACCAGCACCGGGAGCATTCATTTGCAGACCTCGATGGTTGGCAGTAGTGTTCTGGAGGGTAACATAGCTTTGCAGACCGGCGTTGAAACCAGGGGGGTGGGGTTGGCCGGAGTGGTTTCGCTTGAAGCCTATGGACACATTGCTGAGTTAGCTAGAGATGCGAGTGGCACCGTTTCGGATGCGCGGGTCATTGGCGACAGCCTTGTACTGCACGCTGGCCGGTACGCTCATTTGCACAATGTGTTTGTCAATTCACTAACCGCCACGGTGGGGGCGAATGGTACGCTCGATGGCAATTGGCAGCAGACCAACGCTCGCGCCAATGATCGTGGGGATGATTTCCTAGATCAACTGGGGAGCGATCGACAAGCCAGCGCACAGTCCGAGGGGGTGATGGTGGATATCGATCGCACGACCAGCAATACGCGCGAGTCTGCGTTGCGACAGAGTTACGATGTGGTGGCTGAGCAGTTTCGCTTTGAGGATACCTATTCACGCGAATACGCACTTTTTGTGCGCAACACCAAGTCGCTGGAAGTGAAAGGAGTCATTGCGGGCGATTCGGTTGCTCCCTCCCTTTCTCCCACGGTCTATATCGAAACGGTCGGTGTGGGATCGAATCTAACGATCGCAGCCAACAGTTCCATTGCGACCTATAGCAACATGGAGACCGAAGGTGGGATTGTGTTGGTGGCGGGTGGCAGGCTGAACATGAACGGATCGCTTGTTACATCCGCAGAGATCTCCTCAGCGCTTACACGCATCCAACGCATCGATGCGATTGGTAGTCTCGCCACGACCGATGCCCTGGGACGGGCTGCGGTAGGTTATTTGAACGGCAGTGTCTTCAACGGTGGCGAGGGTGTGGCTCCGCGCGATCCACTGTTAACGTCGACACAGTTTGTGATTCGCGATCAGCAGTTTGGATTGTCGGCATTCAGCGAAGACTACCGCTCGCACGTCTTCCAACGCGTGGTGGCGCAGTACGGTTTTGCTGGAGAGTCAGGCTTCGTGACGTTCGTGGGCTATGCTGATGGAGAGATCCAGCAGTTCGACGTCCAGGGTGAGTCGGGGGCGCGGAGTACTACCATCGACAACACCGATCCCAACGACCCGTCGGCTCTACCAGCCGTATTGAGTGGGTCGGCCATGGCGACCGCCTTCAGTCGCGCGACCGCCTTTGATCCTCAATTCCTGGATGCCAACCAAGTCCTACCGACGACCTTCGTGGTGCGTCGCGCGGCGGACTTTTTCCTGTTCGAGAATGCGGCTGCCGAGAACGTGGCCGACATCCGTGACATGACGGTCGAATCGTTCCAAGTTAAGAATGTGTTTACACTCGGTACCCAGGGGGCGATTCAGATGCCCGTCGATCCCGCTCCGGTGACTCCGCCGGCGTTGGGGCCGGCGCAGCTCCCTGAGATAATCGCCAACCCGACACAATTGGTGCGCAATGACATCGAATTGGCCGCCATTGGGGAACGTACCGTGGAAGTCGCCATTTATCGCGTATTCTATGAAGATGACAACGCCAATGGGCAAGCCGAAGAGAGTGAGTTGCCTAGTGAAAATGAAATCTTGTCCGCAGAAGTTGTTGACGAACGAAACGACGAGAAGCAGTCGGACGAAATGCCTTCTGGCAAACGTTTGAAACTTGGTACGGTCAAGACACCCTCCGGAGGCTCGCCCACCGCCGAAGATATCGAGGCACTTAAGAACGAATTCCTAAACGACCCCGAACGTCCAAGTGGTGCCTACTCCATCATCGAGAGGGGACTGGATGACAAGGAAGTTGTGTTGGATGTCTTCTCGGTGCGGGACGCATCGGTGGGGAGTGGAGAGAGCGATCAACCGCTGATTCGACCACCAACGGCCGCAGAGCTGTTGCAGCAGGCACAACCAATCGACCCTTCCCACGCAGATGAGCCCGAGGCCGTTTCGCCCCCCATCAACGATGGTGCCAGTCTCCAAGGCAATGACCACGACGAGGTTGGAGTGAGCGGTGCAGCGTGGGATCTGCCACGTGCCGGATCGCGTTTTGCGCACGCTGGGCTGGTAGCCAGTAGCGTGTGGCTCGCCCGAGTCCAGGCGTCGAATAGCAGCCCATCCGTGGAAAAACCGACCAGGGAGAATCAAGCTGTGCTTGAGGCATCGCTGGTGACAGGGGCCCAACCAACGCGGGTCGACTTTAGCCGTCGCGGGCGACGCAGTCGTCGTTGGCAACGTGCGAAATCCAAGTAAGCGTCAAGAGATAGAGCTAACTGCCGCTCGGCCTAGCCGAGCGTGCTGAGGTAGACGTGGGCAGGCGTGCTCACTGTCAAATATATGAAAAACTGAGTTTAGATAGCACATTGGAACTAGCGATGAATCACTGCAGCGAATGCAATTTCCCCTTGGACGAAAACCTGTTGGTCTGCCCACAATGTGGTGCCGACCTAACGCTGTCCAACGAAGGTGAGCAGACCATTGACGCAGCCACCGGCGGCGATGAACAGACTGTCGACTTTGCCGATACGATCAATCTCTCAGAGCTCCCGGAATCGGACGAAGCTACCGCCGCTGGAGATAGCGATGTGCTATCGACCTCCATTGCCGGTGGTAACGAAACGCTCAGCTACGAGAATCCAAACGCCGATTTGGAATTAAACACTCCAGCCGACGACGGTGACGACGCTGACGATGGACACGACGGTGACGATGGACACGACGGTGACGACGCGGATCAGAGGGCTGGCACAGGGACGGTCAATGCGCCGGGAGTCGAATCCGATTTCGAACAGGAGATGTCCGCTCAAGGTTCTCCCATCAACTGGGATGAAGATGAGGATATTGATCAAACCGTTGAAGCGGGGATGACTGAACTGGATGAAGCGGGCGATTTCGATTTCGATGATAACCTGCCCGGTGTGCGTAGCGATGCTGATGAACGGGCATTCGCACGGGAATCCGAACCAATATCTGACGAGGAATCGGACGCGGTTCTGGGAGACGATCGCGGGACGGTAATAGCTGGATCGGAAGATTTTCCATCCACGTTTTTGGGATCAAAGGATGAGAATCAGAGGACGGTCAATGCTTTTGGCATGCCCAGTGACAACGCTTCCGATCCCAATGCGACACACATTGCTCCAGATGCCGACGATGCTATCTCCAGCGATGGACAGTTGACGATTGACATGGCCAACGAGGATCACCTCACCCAACATTCTGCTGTGGGACATGCCACCGTGGACGCCAGCGGTGATGGATCAGCGGATGCAGCCGACGACAATGCAGCCGAGGACGATGCGGGGGACGAGCGCGGGACGCACACCGAAACCGTCGGGGGGAGGAATACAAGCCAAGAGAATTCCAGTGACGATTCGGCGGGGACGGTGGTTCTGCCCGGCAATGTAGGCTCTGTCCCCATGGGAGACAAGACAGTTGTCTTTGAATCGCACGACACGGGCAATTCGACGGTTGAGGCGACGGGCGCGTCGGGAACGGAAGGTCGACTGAAACGCTTGTGGGAAGGTGTAGCCGGATCAAGCGAGAATCCGATGCACTCCTTACAGGCGGTCGGCCTACAAGCCAGTGATTCGGTGTTTCACCGAGTTGCCACTCGTCGCGTGGCTGACGCGAGCACAAGTCAAGACGTCTCCGCCGACTATCAAATCGTCGATAAGTTGGGTGAAGGGGCGATGGGAATCGTCTTCTCCGCCAGGCAAACAGCCGTCAATCGAATTGTGGCTATCAAGACCGCCAAACCGAGTTTCCAAAACAACGACGAGAGCCGCCGTCGCTTCCTCTATGAAGCTCACATCACGGCTGATCTCGATCACTCCAACATCGTTCCGATTCACGAATTGGGTGCCAGTGAAGAGGGGATGCTGTTCTATTCGATGAAGCTCGTACAGGGGACCGAGTGGAGTCGCGTGATGCGTAAGAAAACGCGCGAGCAGAACTTGGAAATCTTCATGAAGGTCACCGACGCGATGGCCTTTGCGCACTCCAAAGGGGTCATCCACCGCGATTTGAAGCCTGAGAATACGATGCTGGGCCGCTTCGGTGAAGTCTTCGTCACCGACTGGGGAACGGCCATCAATCTTGAAAAGGATACCACTCACTTAGCCAAACCAGCCGCCAAGGGTGATAAATTCTTGACAGTGGAGGATGCCAGCAATTTCGTACGCGGCGATTCGCTCGTATTACACGACGGTTACGATGCCTACGACCGCGTGCAGATCGTAAATTTTGACGAAGCCAATCCCAATCGCGTCTACCTTCGCAAGAAGCTGACCCGCGACTATCAGCCCTCGCGGAGGTTGTATGTTGTCAAAGGGATGAATCTGGCGGGGACACCTTGCTATATGGCGCCCGAAATGGCTGGCCATCAACTCCCTAAGATCGGCAAGACCAGCGATATCTACATCCTGGGAGCCATCCTCTACGACATGGTGACCGGCAAGCCGCCGCATACCGGTGATTCGGTGACGCAGTGCCTGCGCGCCGCGCTCAAGAATGACGTGGTCGTGGTTGACTCCGATGATGCTCTGCTGACGATTGCCTATAAGGCGATGCAAACCGATCCAACCGAACGCTTTCAATCAGTTGAAGAACTGCAGGACGCAGTTCGCGAGTACACACGACACGCTGAAAGTATCGCGTTGACGGATCGCTCCGATGAGTTGTTGGAGCAGGCGGTTGAGAAGAAGGACTATGAGACATTCTCGCGGTCATTGTTCGGTTACCGTGACGCCATCGAGTTGTGGCCAGACAATAACGCCGCCGTGAGTGGTTTGAAAAAGGGGCGATTGGCGTTTGGCGCGGCAGCCTTTGCCAAGGGAGATTACGACCTTGTTCTGCAAACGCTCGATCGCGATGTCGCCGACGAAGCCACGCTGTATGGACAAGCGGTCAAGGCCAAGAAGAAGGCCGAGGAACGCGAGAAGTCGGTGGCCTGGCTCAAACGCGTGGTGGCGGCAGTCGTGTTGTTTGCCGTGGCTGGACTCTCGGGATTGGCTTGGGTCGCCAACAGTCAGAAAAACATCGCGTTGGCGGAACGCGAAAAAGCGGTTCAGTCGGCCGAGCAAGAGCGACAAGCCAAGCTACTGGAGTCGGAAGCCAGAACACAAGCTGAATTAGCCGAACAAGCGGCCAAAGCTGCCGAAGCAGTGGCGGTGACAGAAAGAATGAACGCAGTCGATGCGCAAAAGTTAGCGGAAAACGCGACCAAAGCGGAAGCCGCACAGAAGGTGATCGCCGAAGAGAATGAGAAAGATGCCAACAAGCAACGCGATTTGGCGGAGCGAGCCGAAGCAGATGCGCGCGCAGCCGCCGAACTGGCCCAACGCCGTTCAGCCCAAATCCAGTTGGGAGAATACAATTCTTCACTGGCGTTGGCCAAGAGCCAAATTGAATCGTTCGACTTGGCCGCAGGGACCCAGAACCTCGACAAGCTTTCAGCCATGTTCGGCGGCGCGCCAGCGGCTCAGCCACAGGGGGAGGGTGTCAAGAGCAGTGACGTGTTCTTCGGAAATGCTCCCAAGATCGATAGCTGGGGATGGAAACGTATTCAACTGCTTGGCAACCTCGATTTGCCGACTGCCTCCGTGGGGACGACCTTGCCCGTCGGTGACGCTATCGCAAATAGCCTCGAGTCTCAAATCACCGCTTCCGCTTTTTCGCAAAATGCCAACTTGGCTGTCGTCGGAACACGGCAGGGGTTGGTTCAAGTACTGAGCTACAAAGCCGGAGACCTACAACTCGCCAGCCAGGTCCTGGAGTCGGGAGCCATAATCAACGCGTTGGCAATTTCTCCTGACGGACAGGAAGTGGTTTATGGCTACACACGCGGCGACGAGAGTGGAGTCAAGCGTTGGGAACTCGCTAAAGATACCGCACAAGCTGTCGCTTCCACGCAGAAACGCAACTTCCAGCGTCTGACCTTTACCTCAGACGGTAAACAACTGGTGGGAGGAATCAGCGGCGGTGTTTGGATCTGGGACCACTCAGCGGATTGGTACACACAGGAAGAGCCAACCGCCCGCATCAGCATTCGTGGTGAACTTACCAATCTACAAGGACTCGATGCGCAGCACTCGCTCTTGACCACGCGTTTTATCGATCGGGGGCAATCCAAGCTGTTGATCGGACTGCTCGACCATTCGTCAAGAACGATTCAATTGGTCAAGACGGATGTCGATCTGGCCGGTCGCCTCAGCAGTGCAGCCCATACGCTGGTAGACAACCGGATTGTGTTGGGACTGACGAACAATCGTGTATTGGTGGGAACTTTAGATGCTGGAGCGACTCAGATTTCTGATCTAGTGGAACTGGACGACAAACATCGCGCACCGATAACTCGTGTGGTGAGCAATGGCAAAGATCAATTGATCACCTCTAGCGACAGCGAACCAGTAGCCCACGTATGGCGATTCAATTCCACCCTCAAAGCGTGGGAATACGACACCTATCTGACCGGTACACCGCGCAACATTGCCGGTGTTGGCTTGTTGGGTGCTGACCAAGTATTGGCCGTGGATGCGGGTGGTACGTCGATCGTCTGGGATGTCGCCCGACAGAAGCAACGTCGTCGCTTGGAGCGTGAGACCGACTCGCAGGTGGCCGAGTATCTCTCCCCGGTGCAAGCCGTGGTGGCGGGGCCGAGCGATAGCCGCGCCATCGCTATTGATGCTGAGGGAGTCGTGGACCTTTGGAGCTTGACCAACGGACAGACCACGCGGGTTGACGGGAGTCGCTGGAGCTATTTCGGACATACGCCTGGCGCTGAATTGGTCAACTCAGCCGTTGACTTGGAACGTGGTGTGGTAGTGACGGCTGCGTCGCTACAGAACGCTCGCAAGGAGTACTTGTCCAATACCAGTCATGACTGGGAGTTTTGTGTGTGGAATGCCAATAACGGTGAAATGCTGAAGCGTTGGAGTGCGGCCAATCGACGCGTGGACGAGCGCACCGAGACCATTGAACAGCGCATTTCTTTGGTGGACCGAGGGCGACAAATCCTGTTTGCCAGCGACAGTGAAACACGGATTGTGGATTTGGCCAGCGGTCGCGAGACATTCATTCGCGACGATTTTGGGAGCTATTTCGCAGTTCCCAATCCAGCCAATCCAGACGTCGTGATGTTAGTCAAACGCTCCGGTTCGGTCCGCTTGCTCGACCTACGCAATCCAGCCAGTTGGCAAAACCCAGGCATGCGCAACTTCGGCTTGGCAGACCCCAGCGATATACCATTGGACGGAGTGTGGTCGGAAGATGGCCGGCGATTCTATTTGACGTTTTCCACCGGTGGCTTGGCTGCCTATGCCTGGACAGGCTCGCAACTGGAGTTGACTTGGTCGACGCGCAAGTTAGCAGGTGCGCGCGGTGTGGAGCAACTGGCAGAGGCACTCCAGGCGGGGAGTGGTCGAGTTCAATCGCACCTGGATGTCGACTTGGCATTGAGCGGGTCGGCGGGGAGCGAGACACTGTACGTAGCCACTCGTAAACGGGGCTTATCACCTGCCACAAAGTTGGTTGCCGTGGGTTTCGGGACCGCACCTTCTCAGCCCACTTTGGTACGGGCGTCCAGCCAACCGAATGTGCGATGGTTGCAGACTCGCGGTGCCCAAGAGCCCGTGTTGGCCGAGCGCATTCACGACGTGTTGATTGTCGATGCCACCCGCGTCCGCTCGCGCGTCAAGCTTAAGAATCAAACCTTTGTCTCGACGACGGGGGGACAGGTACTGGCCCTAACCGATGGCCAGCAACAGGTTACCAGCTACGGTCGATCTAAGTTCGTCTCTGCCACCGGTAGCAGTGACGGCGGTACCTTGATCGCCTTGCTGGAGGATGGGGCGTTGTGGAAGTTTGCTGCCCTCCAAGTTGGCGGAGAGTGGTCGAGGTTGGGCTACAACGCACTGGGAGCCACACAAGTACAACTGTCACCCGATGGCAAACAGATGCTGATTGTGAAGCAAGCTGCCGGAGAGCTAGTTGACCCGGCAACTGGAAAAGTACTGGAAGCCGTTGGCCCCCTGCAATCCGCTGCTTGGGATCCGACGGAGCCTCATCGCCTAGCGGTTTGTCGGCCCGATGGCTCGTTGGAACTGCTAGCTGAAGGACAGTCGAGCCCGGTCGGCCAGCGACCGCTGCTGACATCCGACGCCAAGATCATTGGGCTGAGCTTTTTCCGTGAAGTATGGGGGGACGCCAGCAAGCCTGCGCGTCAGTTCCTGCTAGTTCATAGCGAAGCCGAAAACCTTGGAAGGTTGCAGTTCGTCCCCATTGACGCCGCTCCCGCCAATGCGGCCGACGATCAGCCAGAATTTCAAGCGATACCTGTTGGTTCACGGGTGGCTGTCTCTCCCACCGAGAATATCATTGTCACGGGAGCTCCAGGTGGCACAGTAACAGTCTGGTTCGCTGCACCCACGCACGATCGCAAACCGCGACAACTGTTCGACTTGGAAGGCCATAGGGGCGAGGATATTACCTGTTTGACTTTCTCTAGCGATGGGCGGACAATCGTCACCGGCGATAGCAAGAATCGACTATTCGCGTGGCTTTCCCGCGATCCGCTGGTTGATAAATAAATTTAGCCTCAGGTAACGATCTGATTTGGTTATCGCAAAATGTGATTCGTTGAGCTCCTATTTCCAAGGAATGTGGAGTTTGGCATGTTCAATCGCGGCGTAGAGGCTAAATTAAAATTGCCCAACTGACGTCGGCCTCTCCCCCTCGAGCGAAACCTGTCCCTCCCGTGCTGTCCACCATTCGAACTTTCCGCAATACGGATGTTGCCGCTTTGTGCAAAGTTTGGAATGCACACTACGGTGACTTAGGATTGGAGTGTCGTCTGAGTGGGTTGCAATTTGAATTGGCCTGCTTGGCTAAGCCTTACTTCAGCGCGTCCGATCTGTTAATTGCCGAGTACGATGAGCAAGTCGTTGGTTTTCTACACCTTGGTCCGGTAGCCGCAGATGACCTGCGCGACGCTAGGCAGGGGGTGGAGGCCATTGTTGCGTTGTGCATTGTTCCGTGCGATGGTGAAGACGCAGTGGCCCGCCAACTGTTGTCACACGCCGAGAAACTGCTTACAGGACGAAAAACCGGAATTTGTCGTTTCAAACCGTTGCTCCCCGAAGGTGCCTATTACCTGGGGTTCGGGCCAGCCGACTCCTTAATTGGTGCGACGACCAGTGAGCGTCGCGGCTGCCGTTGGATAACGACTGCGGGCTTCTCTCCCGCTGTCCCGACGACGCTGTGGGAGTTGGATTTGGCGAATTTTCAACCTCCGATTGACCGGCAACAAATCCAGATTCGCCGCAGCTCGCATGTCGATCGTGAAGCAGATGAGCCACAACTTCCGTGGTGGCAAGCCTGTTTGTTGGGGCATACCGAACCGCTTCGATTTAATTTGTTGAATCGCGCTCAGCAGCGGCGGGTATGTGAGGCCACGTATTGGACCGTCGCGGTGGAATTTCAGACTTCGCCCAGTATGATCGCTTGGCTATGGCCCCTCCAAATCCCCGCTGAAGAACTTGGCGCAGAGCAGCTATTGTTTCTGTTGGGGGAGAGCTGTCGGCAGTTGCAAATGGAGCGTTTGGATATCGTGCGCACCGTTTCCGCCGCCAGCGACACGCAGCTCAACGGCCTCTTGCGACGACTTGGCTTTGCCGCCGAACAGTGTGGCGTGGTATTTGAGAAAAAGCTGATTTGAGCAAGTGAACCTCTGGCGCTAGCCGTGGGCTGTCAAAGTCCCAATATCGCCCTACAAGCCCACGGCTAGAGCCTAAAGTTCACTAGCTCAGATGCGGGGAGCGTGGGGGCTAGCCGGGTGGCAATTCTAACTCGGAACGACTACCATTTGAAGCAATTCGTGCAGTCACTGCGGATCGGGCGCGAAGGCTTCTAGCGTACGCAACTCGTGGAGTGATGATCGTGGATTTGAAATTAGAAAGCCAGTCGGATGGAGTTTGCCATCTTTCATTGGCGGGGAAAATCAGTCAAACTGCGGTTGATAGCCAAGCCGACCAATTGGGGCGTTTGCTGGGCAACGCCAATTTGAACCAAAAGATTTTGGTCTCGCTGGAACAAACCGACTACATCGACTCCAGTGGTATTGGTTGGTTGTTGGCCACAGACAAAAAAATCCGCGACGCCGGCGGACGTCTGATCTTGCATTCCGTCCCGCTGGATATTCAGCATGTTTTCGGCTTGATGAAGCTGCACGCGGTTCTCAAAATTGCCAAAGACAAACAACACGCTAGCTCCATCGCCACGGAATAGAACCATGCAGCCTGAACTTCGAGACACTCTCCCACCCGAGTTGGCGTCGATCCAAACCATGGATGCTCGCGTCGCCCTAGACGCAATTCTCGTGCAAGCTGCGAAGCGAGGAGCCAGCGATCTATTCCTACAACCCAACGGCAATCACTACTTGGTCTCGCTGCGCCAATTGGGAGAGATCCGTCAATTGGTTGTTGTGTCCAACGAACAGGGGATGCAAATGCTCAACCTGATCAAGTCGTCGTCGGGGATGGATCTGGCCGAGCGCCGTCAACCTCTCGACGGTCGCTGGAATCACGACATTGAGGGGCACAAGTTTGATTTTCGAGTCAACACTATCGGCACACATTGGGGAGAGGATTTGGTACTGCGGCTACTCCCCAGCGACGGTACATGCCTGCCATTGAGTGAATTGGGTTTGGTGGGGAAACAATACTCCGACCTACGCGCAATTCTCAATAGTGGTAGTGGATTGCTGTTGGTTACTGGGCCCGTGGGCTCAGGCAAAACCACCTCGCTCTATGCTTGCCTGGAAGCGCTCAACGATGGACGCAAAATGATTATCACGCTCGAAGATCCGATCGAGCGCGTAATTAAGGGCTTACGACAGTGCCAAACGCAGCCCAAGATCGGCATCGGCTTTTTGGAGCTGCTCAAAGGAGTATTGCGGCAAAGCCCTGATGTAATCATGATCGGCGAGATCCGTGATGAAGAGACAGCCAAAACAGCGGTTCGTGCAGCCAATAGCGGCCACTTGGTTTTAGCGACACTTCATGCGCCGCTTGCGGCCAGCGCGATACAGAGCATGTTGGCCTACGGAGTCGATCCTTACTTCTTGTCCAATTCATTGGTCGGAGTTGTGGCCCAGCAGTTGGTTCGCAAGCTCTCTCCTAAGTCGCGAAAAATGTACGACGTTAGTCACTCACCCAGTACTTTTGACGATGTCAAGCAATACTTGGAAGCGGGACAAGGGAACGTGATTTATGGCCCTGATGAAAACGACCCGAATTCGCAGGGGGGCTACATCGGTCGAACTGGTCTCTTTGAAGTACTGACCATCAATCGCAAACTGAAACAAATGATCGTCGACAACGCGACCGCCTCCGAAATCCATCGTGTCGCCTTGGAACGTGGCATGTTGGATTTCACCCGCGCTGCGCTTCTAAAAACGGCCCAAGGAATCACCGGCGTCGAAGAGATCGGGCGCCTGATCCCAGCCATCGAGTTGGATGACTATGGCGCATTGTAGTACCAACTTGCCGGGGATCGATTTCGAACGCGTCTTTCAGGAAATGAACAGCAATGGCGTGGGATTCATTTTGATCGGTGGGCTGAATTACTTCTTGCAATATCGACCGATTACGACTCAAGATATCGATTTGTACGTCCAACCGGAACCTGCAAACGTGCTACGTTGCGAAAGGGCCCTGTTATTGCTGGGAGCTTCTTGGGGAAGGGATGATGAAAGTTGGGGGCCAGTTTCAGACAAGCCGCTTGGCTGGTTGAGTGGTCAAAGCGTATTCTGCTTACTTACCGACTGTGGACCGCTTGATATTTTCCTAGCAGTGAGCGGACTCAATTGCTATGATCAATGCTCGCAACGCGCCAGCCGCATGACAACATCTGCGGGTACTCCTTATTTATCATTGTCGACAGCCGATATGCTCGCCTGTCAGTTGGCGATTCCCAGTTACTATCAACGCGTGGAGCGGATGGCGCATTTGCAGGAGTTGCTCAGTCATGAACCCTAGCGATCAGGACATGCATAGAATTCAGCAAGTGAAACTCCGCGAGGAGGCTAAACGCGATCGGCAATTGAGTCAGGCTCAAAAGTTGGCTGGCGCGGTAAGCTTGCTACGACTACTCCCCGAGTCCCAAGCCTACCGTCAAGCTTGCACACCCGCCGCCCGCATGGCTGAGGAACGGCTGCTGTTGCAGTTGCATCAACCTCTGCCGGCGAACGCCCCTTCGATCACACAGAAATAACCACCATGCTTCAACTCGGCTTTGCCACGGCCATTGTCCCCGAATTGTCGCTGACTGAAGTCTTGCAACTAGCTGCCCAGATCGGCTACGACTGCGTGGAAGTAATGTGTTGGCCGCTGAGCAAGGCGGAGCGTCGCTACGCGGGGGTGACCCATATCGATGTCACCAGCTTGGACAGCGCACAAGTCCAGCGAATCCACCAGCTTGTCGAGCAGACCGGTGTGCAATTGAGCGCTCTTGGCTACTATCCCAATTGCCTCGCTCCCGATCGAGAGGAAGCAGCCAGTTCGGTAGAACACCTGCGCAGCGTAATGCGTGCGGCGAGTGACCTAGGTCTGACACGCGTTAATAGTTTTATCGGTCGCGATCCAACTCTCAGCGTCAATGACAACTGGCCCCGTTTGCTCGATACCTGGGGTCCGCTGGTCGATTTGGCCGATCAACTGAAGCTACGCATTGGTATTGAGAATTGCCCCATGCTCTTTTCCGCAGACGAGTGGCCAGGTG
The DNA here is from genome assembly GCA_041741715.1 of Pirellulaceae bacterium. Lineage (GTDB taxonomy): Bacteria > Planctomycetota > Planctomycetia > Pirellulales > Pirellulaceae > Aureliella. The sequence continues at coordinate 15,239 of JBGSJT010000563.1, forward strand.
GCAAAAACATCGCTACCACACCTGCGATTTGGCGACGCTTGTTTACCGATTTGCCAAGTCCCAATCTGGGATTGAACTACGATCCATCGCACCTAGTTTGGCAACACATGGACTACCTTCAACCGATTCGCGATTTTGTCGAGCGGATATCGCACGCGCATGCCAAGGACGTGCAGCTCGATCGCCATCGCTTGAATGAAGTTGGCATTCTGGCCCATCCGCAGGAATATCACACTCCTAAGTTGCCAGGCTTGGGAGATATCCACTGGGGACATTTCTTTTCTACTCTGCTTGACGCAGGCTACCGTGGCCCGGTCTGCGTAGAGGTAGAAGATCGCGCTTACGAAGGTTCATTGGCTACCCGCCAAGACTCTCTGCGTCAAAGCTACCGCTACTTGAAGAACTTTATACCGTAGCCCGATTGTCGCTGATCGCTCCGCCGATCAGTCGCTTGTTTATTGAACCACCCTGTATTATCTTTTGCCGCCGATGTTTTTGTCGGTCTATCCAAGTCTTTCCAAGTTGTAAAACGCGATGACTTCAAATGGGACTTCTAATTGCCGCTAGCACGTTCCGACAAAAACATGTGCGGCAAAAAGATGAAGCAATCGATCGGCCGTGCGCGACTTGCAAGTGGACCGATGCGAAACAGCAGACCTGCAGAAGGGACACCTACAATAACTGCGAAACTTGGTTTTCGGAAAGCTCTAAGGCCTTGGCGATTTTGGCGTGTTCCCACCCAAGACTGGCTAATCGTCGCGCCTCGGCTAGGGGACTTGTGGGGGACACTTCGACTTGTTCCGCCATGCGAATCAATTCAGCCAAACGCCGCGCGGCCTGATCGTAAGAGTTGCTTAGCGTACGCACCGCGATCAGCTTGGAATCTAGTTCGGCTTTCAGCTCGCGTCCCAAGTCGTGCAATTCGACTTGCCATTTCAATACTTCTGTCGGCGCTCCCAACGATTGCGTACCTGTGAAAGGCATGCTTCGGGATTGCGCATTTGCATTGTGTCCCAACTGGACGATTACCGGGAGAATCCCCCCGCCGCGACGATTCATGCGACCGCGAATCAACAGCCAACAAATAAGCCCCATGCCGGACAACATCATCAATTGCTGCAAATTGTCCTGTGACAGTCCCAACGTTAAATGCCTTATCAATTGTGTACATGCGCAGCGCCGATTCCGTGAGAATCGCCGGTAATAGGGCCGCCTGATATTGTGGCTGCGGCTGGCGGACCAACCAATAACTAGCCATCGTCGAACTTTGTCGAAAAGTTAACAACAAGCCTGAGGGACGCTCAGCTTACCATTGCCACAGCGCCAGACGTGACGCATTTAATGATGGTGATGATCATGCGAGTGATCATGCGAGTGATTGTTCTGTTTCGGAAGTTGCGAAGCTGGTGCTTCCCCCAGACTGTGTTGACTGGCATTGCGGTGACTCAACTCGCGTTGGGCATGCTCGCTGACGATTCGAAAAACGTCGTGGAGCGATTGACCGCTTGCGTTGGCCAGTTCGCGGCAGTCTTCGTATTCGGGAGCCGTCCGAAAGGGATGCATGCGAGGTGAGACAGTGTCATCTGCTGACTGCGAGGCTGGCCATGTACTTTCCTCTGGAATCCAAGCCACCTTGACGCGAGCGGTGCCAAGAGGAGTTGTTACATTGAAACTTTCCCGCCGAAGTTTGCGACGCGACATCCGCGTGCGCCGCACTCCCAACGAACCAGTATGCCGAAATAAAATGTCTTCGATTCGCGTGCGTTGATTGGGGACGCAAATGACAGAGATCATCGTAGCAGGACGGTTCTTCTTCATGCCAATGGCGGTGGTGAAGACATCCAAAGGCTGTTGCTGCCACAGTTTTTCAAGCGCGAAACCTAGTTGCTCACCGGTGCAATCATCGACGTTCGTTTCCAATACCAGCACTTCGTCCTCCTCATCGAACAAGGGAGTCCCGATCAGCACGCGCAACACGTTGGCTTGTTCTTTCAATTCCTTGTGCCCGGCACCATAGCCGATGCGGGAAAGCTGCATGTCTGGCAGCGGTCCAAAACCGTCGACCACCGTCGCCAGGACTGCGGCGCCGGTGGGGGTGGTCAGTTCGGCTTCGATCGAAGTGCCGCGAATGGGAATTCCTCGCAATAGTTCTGCCGTGGCTGGCGCGGGAAGGCTGACCAGCCCATGCGCGATGTTGATCGTACCAGTCCCGGTGGGAGTAGCTGAGGCAACGATGCGGCGAATTTGCAACTGATTTAGAGCTACCGCGATCCCCACGATATCGACGATCGAATCGATGGCCCCCACTTCGTGAAAATGGACTTCTTCCAGCGTGGTTCCGTGCACCTTGGCTTCTGCCCCTCCCAAACGCCGGAAGAGTCGCTGGGCCAATTCCTGTTCGCGCGGGGCCAGGCGGCCTGCGGCCAGCATGGCTTCGATATCACTCAGGTGCCGATGTGCATGTTCGGGCGGGTGTCGCACATCCAGCCGCAAAGCCCGAAAGCAATGTCGGAAGGTCGGACTGAACTCGAGTTCAACCTGCTCCATTCCTGGGAGCGAGCTGAGCTGTTGTTTCAGATACTCCACATCAGCCCCAGCGTCGACCAAGGCGGCAAGCAGCATATCCCCAGCGATGCCACTGTGGGTGTCCAAATAGGCGAGCGACATTAAAAGCTATTTCAACAATTGTTCTAAAGCGTGAAAGAATTGATCCTTGGCGGTAGTATATCGCTCCAGCGCATCGCAGCCAGCGGTGAAGTGCGCGCGCTTAAGTGCTTGGAACTGTTGCCAATCTTCCGGGTGACAGGCCAACCAGTCGCGGATGGCTAAGGTTCGCCGCCAAGTCCCTTCACCTTGACGCACCAACAACACAGTATGAGTGGGAGCACCCACACGCGGTTTTTGCAGCATGGCGGTCAGTTCCTCGGCACACCAGTCTGGAGATGCGACGCGAACATAGTTGAGCCCCTCGATCAACGCTGCAGCTTCATTGAGTCCGCGCAGATCGCGCAGCCCCGCCAGCACATCGATGACGGGCTGCGCCACTCCGTCCGGAAGCGCAGTACTACCGATGTGTTGTAAATCTGTCACCCAGCCTTCTGTGCCCCACAGGATCAACGATCGTGTCTGTTCGAACTCTTGAGCCCAGTGAGGATTATGGGACATCAGTCTGAGTGTTGTTGACATATAATTTTCGCAACCAAGCAAGCGATTTGGTCCAGACAGACGGTAAAAGCCGCAAACTCGTCCGTTACAACCGGAAAGCGTCCCTCATTGTAGCGACTTTGTCCAGAGCGGAGGAATCGCCCAGTCGATAGAGCTCAGCAAGCTCCCCGAGCGATGACGTTTGGTTCCCCTAGTAGTTACGTCTTCTGGTTCCCAGGCTCCGTCTGGGAACCCACTGCCTTGCAGGCTCCGCCTGTTAAACCTTGGCAGACGAGGCGGAGCCTCCGGTGCAGTGCGTTCCCAGGCAGAGCCTGGGAACGAGCGTTTCCTGGTTCCCAGGCTGCGCCTGAGAACCAGGTTTTTTTAGACTTCAAGGACGACGTGTCATGACGACTACAGCACCGTTTCTCCGCCAGCTTGTTCAAGGGGCTACACCGAAGATTGGTTCGACCCGTCCGAACTTCGACGCCCCTCTGGTCACCGGAGAACCTGCTCAACACACATGGCAGACCCTAGTGTCGCAGGGAGACGTCATTAGCAACCAGGCGGTGAGAGCGGATCACGTTACCTACGCCCGTTTTGACGAAGCCCAGCCGGCTACCCCCGCCCCATGGATGCTGTCGCAGTGGAGCCATGACATTGGCTGGCATCGATCGCTGGCAGAATTACAATTGCCGAGTCGGGCGCTAGCCGAAGCGGCACCAGCCCCGACGCCGAACGAGAGCGCCTCTAGCTCCGTGCACTTGACTCAGATGTTAGCTGAAGCGGCTCACGACATTCGCGCCCCCATCGCAGTTGCGAGTCAGATTCTGAATGCACTCTCAAGCCGACTACGGAGTGGTGTAAGTCTTGGTAGCCCAGAGGGCGACCTGATCGAGCAAGCAAATTTGAGACTGACACAGGCCAACAATTGGGCGGAAGGGATCTTGCTCGAGCGTCGACTCGAACATGGTCAGCCCATCAATGTGCGGCGCAGATTTTATCCACACCAATGGCGATTGGGAGTTGAACCGCTTCTGGAATCGTTAGCGGCCCGACGTCGCGTGCAATTGGAGTGGCGCGGTTGGGACCGATCACTACCGCGTTTGTACCTCGACCCCCATCATCTGTCGCGCATCGTATTGAACTTAGTAACGAACGCGCTCGAGGCCTCCCCGCCGGACAGTAGCCTAACGCTGCAAGTGGCATGGATCACCAACATTACCCAGCAGTTGGTGCTGACGATCGAGGACCAGGGGCGGGGTCTGCCACCACACTTCCTGCGCAAGGTTAACACATTAAATCGCCACTCCTCTGAGCCCTACGATCTCGACAGTCGTGGAATGGGACTGACGACGGCTAAATCGCTAACGCGTGGATTGGGGGGCTCGCTCAGGGCGGAAGCCATGCACACAGGCGGGACACGTTTCACACTATCCCTCCCGGTCGACAATTATCACGCCTTGATCCGCAGTTGGTTGCAGCACAACGCGGAGCTCTCCTCTCCCGAGCATCGATCTGCTCGACACAGGATTTCGATTCACGCGGTGCGGAGTCTGATCGGCTTACCGGTCGGTCGCAAAAAAGAGGCTGAATGCAGTCTCGCCTCGCGACTCGACACACGTCTTCAACAAGCGGCGGGGGCGAACGAGCTTGTCTATCGCGTCGCCAAGGATCGCTGGTTATGGTTGTCTCTCGCCCCACAAGCCAACTCAAAACGCAGTGGCATTTCGGTGCTGCCGTCGACGCTAGCGGAAGTACTCAAAAGTATCGAGCAACGCGGCCAGCAGCAGAACGAGGCACACGTTTGTCGTCAACAGCAGGTGTTTCAACTGAACAACCTGTCCCTGGTCGCTTGCCTAGAAGTCGATCCGAATCAGAATCGCCACCCTCAGGACGAATTGCTGAACACAACGTCGGTGTTGGCTGAGAAGATTGCCGAGTTGATCGGCGAGCATGTCCCCCCCATCGATGAGCTTGAGTCACAGTTGGCGTTTGGCGGAACTTGGTCCGAGTCAAAAGATGGTGTACGGCAATTCCGAAAAGATGCCGCTCAAGCGGTACCTGCGCCCGTAGCGGCGATAAATCCCCAGGCGGGGTCTGCGTTGGCCGATACTCCCTGTGAAACATTCTCTGGCGCCTTGGCGGAAATATCTCGACAATGGCATGCATGCCAACAGCAGCTCGATCGAGCCCATTGGCAACTAGGAACTAATCAGCGGGGCGGGAACCAGGAACGCATGTTGGAAGTACATGACCAACGCCCCCTGTCCAGCTACTAATTGAGCGACGTACAGGGCCCCCACGTAGATCAAGGCACTCGCCAGCGCGAGCGTGCGGGCAGACCATCGCGACAGCCAGTGTCGCGGAAGCACATCAGCCGAACTCTGCCGACCGTTGGCGTAGCCCATCGCTGCCCCTAACAGCAGTTTGGCGGGGAGCATGAAAAGCACAAACACCAAACTGGGTGCCCACACCAGTTCCGCTGGCGTGGCTTCGATGCGTAGCAAATAGAGTGGAATGCACAGCAGGCACAGCGACAATAAGCTGATCGCATGTGCCCACGGAGCATACAAAAATCGGCGACGAATGTTGGCAATCGCAAAGAGCGATGACAGGCGATTGTCGACTGCCATTTGGATTTGCAGGAACGGGAGGTACAGCATCAGGATCGTCATGCTCACCGCACCGATCAAACCGACTAAACCCGCCAGTGGAAAATCGTCCGCGCGTTGGCCAATAATCATCATCGAAACAGGGACGGCGATCCACACTAACGCCCCGCTCGCCCCGCGCGCTCCCAACCACCACAGGCGAGGAAACTGTAGCCCACCTACCAGCTCGTACAATTCATCGCTGGCTCGCCGCCAAGTACTTGGCAAGAAACCTTGCCGCAGGAATCTTATCGGTGCGGGCCAAACGAAATGACGCAACTGGCCACCACGCAAGGCGGCCCACGTCACCCACGTCAACCACGCCAGCGTCGTCAGTAATGCCGCCAACTGCCAACTGCGGGCCGTACTGGATGCGGGGAGCAGCAGTTGAGCGGAGTACGAAAGATCTGTTACCAACCAAACCGGTAACCACAATAATGAAGCCAACAATACGAATTTCCCCAACCGCCCGGCACGTCTCGCGCCAGGAAAAGCTTTAGACCAAGGTTGCCGTTTCGCCAATAGCGCAGCGGAGTTCAGCAGGTAACCCAGACTGGCAAGTTGCAATACCGGCACCGCTGCCACTACCGCCAGCAACACACACAGGCTTGTCCCATCCCAGACCCGCCCGGCAATCCAACCAGGCCAGTAGTACGACCTCCACCGCGCTTGAGTGGCCGTTGTCATTGGTTGGCATAGAGCATTGAACGGTTCGAGACTCAACACGGTCAACGTTGGAATGACGGGTGGTTCGACGGGTTCAACGTTCATCGTAATTCTCTGGGTTAATCGTCGTGAACCTCAGGCACTAGCCTTAGTTATCTAAACGGTATTTCGCGGTGCGCAAAGAGGGCGAGAAAATCAGTTTAAAAGGGAACTTGACAGTGCTAGAAGAGCCCGGACGGAAGCGAAGGACTGTGCTAGCATACTCGTGTAGATAAGTGAGGCGAACGCCTGAGGTTCACTAATAATTCGCTGCTGGCCAGCGATTCTTCCCAAGATCACTCGAGCTTTCTCGAATAAACTAAGATAGTTGAATCAGTCGAAGGTAGTATCTCATGTCCAAATCCGACCAACAGCCCCTCAAGCGTCGCGTATTGCAGCCGCTGTTAATGGGCTCGGTCGTATTGGCTGCTATGACTGTGGCTACGGCTTCGTTGACCAGTCGTCCAGACATCGAGTCCAAAGCAGCCCCACCCGCTCTCTCCAGGTCTCGCGATGCCGATTTTCAGCAGACACTGGCCGTCGTCGACCAGCAGCTCTCCGAGCTATCGAGCTTGGCGGGACTCGAAACGACTCAGCCTGCGGATAGTCTAACTGTTGCACGGCGAATTGGTTTGGCTCTGGTCGGTTCCAGTCTTTCGCTGGAGGAGATCCGAGCCCTTGAATTGATTCCCACTGAACAACGCGTGCAGTGGTGGACAGACTATCTGTTAGCCGATCGCCGTTGGTCCGACTATTTCGCCGAGCGATTTTCTCGCTTTTATGTAGGGACTAACGACGGTCCATTTTTGCTATTTCGCCGTGGAAAACTAAACGACTGGCTATCGGATCAGTTTTACGCGGGGGTAGGCTACGACAAAGTTGTCAGGTCATTGCTCAGCGCTGAGGGACTGTGGACCGACACTCCCCAAGTCAACTTTGTGACCGCCACGATGGACGACGCCAACCGTGGTCGTGGCGATCCGATTCGCTTGGCGGGACGTACCAGCCGCGCGTTTCTGGCGCAGCGCATCGACTGCCTGCAATGTCATGATGACTTTTTGGGACAGCTCAATTTCGGTCGCGGGCAAGATGTTGTCAGTGGAACTCAGGAACACTTTCACCAACTGGCCGCCTTTTACGCCGGAACCGCTCTGGCCGATCCAGTTTTTCGTGGCATCAAGGAAGATGACAGCCCCTACCGCTTTCAATTTTTAGGCGAAAGCCAAGATCGCGAAGTTACTCGAGCGGTACCGTTTGCAGCCGAGTTGTTACCTGACGCAGGAAAACCACGACAGCGGTTGGCCACTTGGGTCACCCATCCGGAGAATCGAGCCTTCGCCCGGGCAACGGTCAATCGCGTTTGGGCCTTGCTCTTCTCACGACCGCTTGTCGAACCAGTCGATAGCATTCCACTTGATGAATCGGTCCCCAAGGTACTAGATACGCTGGCCCATGATTTTGTGAAGCACGACTTTGATCTGCGGCGACTGATTCGATTGATTGTAGCCACCTCCGCCTTCCAGCGCGATAGTCGCGCGGAGTTCGCCGTGAGTGAAAACCACGAGCGGGCGTGGGCCGTTTTTCCATTGACTCAATTGCGGCCCGAACAAGTTGCTGGAAGTCTATTTCAGGCGAACAAGCTGGCGGCCATCGATAGTTCCAGTTCCATCTTGACGCGTCTGGCAGTGTTCGGAGATATGCGAGATTTCCTAAAGCGGTTCGGTGATCGTGGTGAAGACGAATTTGAAAGCGACGCCGTCACCATCACGCAGCGTTTAGTGATGATGAATGGCAATCTCGTAGCCGAACGAACCAAAGTCGACTTGGTCAACAACTCTGCCACGCGCATCGCGACGATCGTGTCGGACAACGCTCAAGCGGTCGAACTGCTAAGCTTGAGCGTCCTCAATCGCCGACCAACCGTGCATGAACTGTCGACCTTTGGCCAACATCTGCGAAGCAACTCTCGAAAAGCACGTCAAAGGGGACTATGCGATATTGCTTGGGCCATGATCAACTCCACCGAGTTTTCCTGGAACCACTAAGGATCAATGTTCAACACAAACTTCCCCCAACGTCCCCAATCGAATTGCTACGATGCACACTCCTCACTCACTCCATCTGGCCACCTGTAGCAGCTATCACTCGATGAATCGTCGGCGTGTGCTCCAAGCCTCCGCTTGTGCGGGAGGTAGTCTGCTAACGGGACTGGCGGAACGATTGGCTCAAGCCGCCGAAACCCAACCCACATCGCGCCCCAAATCGCTGTTGTTTTTGTGGTTGCAGGGTGGCCCCAGCCAGCTTGAAACTTTCGATCCACATCCCGGGACCTGGATTGGGGGCGAGACTCAAGCGATATCCACTTCGATTCCCAAAGTACAAATCGCCGAGTCACTGCCAGCCACGGCAGAGCAACTCCATTTGGCGACCCTCGTCCGCTCCGTCATCAGCAAAGAAGGGGATCACGAGCGCGCATCGTATCATGTGAAGACGGGCTGGCGTCCCGATCCAACTCTGGTGCATCCCTCCATCGGAGCAGTCCTCTGTAGTCAATCACCTTCGAACATCGAAATCCCACGGCATATCTCGATCCTATCCGGAAAGTGGCCAGCCCGAGGTGGCTATCTCGGGCCGAGTTTGGATGCCTTTCAAACCGGCGACCCCAACCTTGGAATTCCCAATCTCAAGCCGCGAGTCGACGCGAAAACACTCGCACAACGCAGCGGACCACTACTGGAAACTCTGGAGACAGAGTTCCAACGAGGTCGGCTGGCCGACATGAATCGTAGTCGTACCTTGCACCACACGGCAACGACAGGCGCACTGGCGATGATGTCCAGTCAGCAACTGTCTGCGTTCGATATCAATTCTGAAGGAGCCGAGACGCGGGCCCGATTCGGGGACACCCCCTTTGGACGCAGTTGCTTGGCCGCCGTGCGATTGCTCGATACCGGAGTGCGCTGTGTCGAAGTGGAACTCGACGGCTGGGATTCGCATATCAACAATCACGAGTTGCAAACCGGACGCGCTAAGGTTCTTGACATGGCTTTGGCAGCCACGCTTCGTGAGTTGGAACTGCGAGACATGTTAGAGGATACGATCGTTGTCTGTGGCGGTGAATTTGGACGTACGCCTAAAATAAACCCCGCCGGTGGTCGCGATCATTGGCCACACGGTTTCAGCGTGCTCTTAGCGGGAGGAGGTTTGCGGCGCGGATACGTACATGGTGCAACTGCCGCCAGCCCTGATCGCAAACTGATCGAGCGACAGGACGATAGCTCGCCATTGGATCCAAGTCTATTCACTGAGCAGACTGTCACCATTCCTGATTTACATGCCACGCTACTGACAGCGTTGGGGATTGACCACGAGCATGAATCGATGACTCCCATTGGCCGACCACTGCGCTGGAGCGACGGTAAGGTCGTCAAGGAATTGCTGACCACTGGCCTTGCAGCCAAGTGATCGCCGCGCTGGTTGGAACCCAGGTATCACTGGCCCAGCGACTAAGGCCCGCCGAACCGGCGTGGGCAAACGAGATCAGCAAGCCGACGACCGCCAAATTGGCCGCAGGCAGGAACAGCCAGCAGAAGGTAATTCCCAGTTTCTGAATGTCGGTCTGATCCTTATGTGTCTCGCGATAAGTACTAACGATGTGATAGCCGAGCGCGACTCCCAGTAAAAAACTTTGCCACGGAAGTCCAGGAAAAGGGAGCAAGTAGGCGAGCAAGAATAGCAGCAAGGCAGCCGTCGGGAAAAAATAGGGAGCGACCACGATCAGCCAATTGCCCCCTCCAGTAAATCGCACTTCCCCTCCACGCCCCAGCGAAGCCCGAAAGCCAACGATACGATGCCCAGTTAAGATCGCGAACAGAGCATGAGTCGATTCATGCTCGAGCGTGATCGCGAAGCGTCCCCAACGACTACGTCCCAACCAGCGGCGCCACAGCAGAACGAACAGCACTCCTCCCGCCACGAACGGGAGCAGACTGAGCGGTTCGACGACTACTCGCAGCAACAACTGCAGCATTCCCCAAGCCAATAGTGGGGTAGCCAAGGCGGCCAGCAGCGCTGCAGGCCACTTCAGCCGGTTGATCAGGCGATCCCACCACATCGGCCAACTTATCGCCTGCTTCATGCCACCAATCGTTTGCCGAGTGTCTGTTGTCATTGCTAGTCTAGTATTCGCCGGGAAGCCCCCAATCTTAGCAAGTTCCTGGCAGGCGCTGAAGCGGAATCGTAGAAACCATTGATGGCCACGCTAACGGATGAGAGAATTTGTGGTCATCGCGAGCTTCATCTTTTTGCCGCACATTTTTTTGTCGGAGAATACCTGCGGGCAATAGGGAGCGCGCCTCAGCGTGCTGGCCGCGCACTCTAAGATATTTCACACCCGGCAGGAGTGACCCACTAAATCCGCGTCGATCAATGTCAATGGTGGAGCGTTGCAACTTAATTCGCAACTGCACCACGTCCGAACTGATCGCCAACGGCTGTTAACTGCGATCCGCGAAACTGCACTTCAAGCAATTTCTCGCTCATAAGCATGCGTCCTTGTTCATCGCTGAGGCGATGGGTAATCTGGCGAGTGGCCGTGTCAATAACTTCGCCAGTGGAGGGCCAGCATGTTTTGCCGTCGATACTAAAGGTGATCCAGCCTGGTTGTTCGCGAAGTTTGATGCTGGCTACTTGCTTGGGTGGCAGGGAACTGACATCAAAGACGTGCAAGCGCTCATTGTGTCCGTCACAAATCCAAATCTCCTTTTCGTCAGGAGTCATGGCGATGCCGTGACTGGGGCAGCCATGGCGCTTGACCGGGCCCGCCGCAAAATCCGCAACTTCGACGCGATGCAGTTTCTTTCCATTTTGCAAATTGCCGATCTCAAACCCCAACAGTTCGTTCACATTTACAAAACAGCGAGTTCCCGCGCCATTGACAGTAAAAGGACGAATTGAATTTGCAAAAGGACCACAAGTCGCCGTGATTTTGTGTGTCGTCGTATCGGCAATGCTCAGAAGTGGCGAACCTAGCCCAGCCAGGAACACCCGCGAGCCATCGACGGCATAGACCGTATTGTGCGCCTTCGAGTTGGGTTGCAACTCATACAGCACATCGCCTGACTCCGCATCCAACACATACCAATTCACTTTTTCGAAACTTGGTTGGTAGATCACCTTGCCATCCGGCGACATCGACATGCGATCGCAACCGTTGGGATACTTACGTTCCCACAGCACTTGATCCGTGGCGAGGTCGAGGCAGATAAGATGCGCCTTGGTGCTGACATACAACTTGCCCGTGGTTGCATTGCCGCAGATCCCCTTCACATTGTCTGGCGTGCCATCGTCGGCCAACCCCTGGAAGGGGATGCGTTTTACAAAGGCGTAGTCATCATCGATATCAAAGACGACGACACCATGCCCGCCATATTCGAGATAGTTGCGAATCCCCGGTTCCGCAACATATAGCAAGCGTCTTAGGCCATCCTCGGCCCTCGCTCGCGTCGGAGTGAAAAGACTTCCGAACAACACGAGCAGTAGCAACAAGTGGTTGCCCAGGAACGTTGAGAGCATGGGTGTCTCCGAAGCTAAATAGTTTAAAGGCCATCGAAACCATAGGCGAGCTATTAGAATATCACACCCACCGCCCGGGGGCGTAGCGAGCTGCCGAGCGAATGTTCTATTTCCAGTAATGATGGTAGTAGAATAGAGATGCGTCCCTCCGCTCCAGTTCCAGTCGATCGACAATTGAGTCAAGTTGACGGAGCATTTGCGGAGCTAGAAGCAGAATTATCCTCGTCAACGCTTCTCTTCACTAAGGATCAAACTTATGTCACTACCACGACATTGGCTCCCAGGCTGCCGTTCATCCTTGCTGCTGCTCTTGATTTGCATTGCCCTGACATCCCGAACTACGGTGGCCCAAGAACCGGCAGCACCAGCTAAGACTGCCGCAGAAGGTTACGGCGGTGGCATGGGTGGCATGGGTGGTTACGGAGGCGGCATGGGAGGCTACGGCGGCATGCCGCTCAAGTTCATGATCTTGGAAGGGAAAAACGATGCTGGCAATGAGCGAATCAAGGTTCGCACCGCGAGCCGCTTCACAAGCTTCACGTATCAGCTTGCGAGCCTCAAACCGAAAGAGAATGGTCCTGGCACCAGCGGTGGTTATGGCGGTGTAGGGGGCTATGGTGCAGAGTCGGGTGGCTACGGTCGTGAAGGAGGTTACGGCGGAGGAATGATAGGTGGTGATGGTGCAGAGTCGGGAGCCTACGGAGGAGGAGCCTATGGAGGTGGAGCCTATGGAGCAGGTGGCTATGCAGGAGGTGGTTATGGTGGTGGGATGATGGGACCGGGAGGAGCGAAGGGAATGAAGCCGCAACCAGTCATTGGGATCTACGCTTATGTTTTTGACAACGCACAGGAGAACAACCGCACCAAGATCGAACTACTAATCCAGCCACCACTCGGCTCGCAGAAACTCAAGACTGTCGCACCGGACGGAGATGCGAATCCATTTGGCGGACCAGGTGCGGGAGCGGGCGCCGGGATGATGGGCGGTATGGCAAACGTACCACGCCTCGTGCGGCTCTCAAGCCTAGTTGGCGAGCCGACAGACCCCACGGAAAAAATCCACTTAAGCCAAGCCGAATTTGCGATCGTCTCGCAAACCATTTTGCAAAAAATCTGGAAGGCCGACGCCGTGAAAAAGCTCAATGCTGACAAAGGGAACTCCCCCGAAGCGGAACAATTCCTCAAGCAACTGTTGACGGAAGAATACGAAACCCAATTGGCTCGCCAAGAAATTGAGGTCGCGGCCATCCAACAGCAGGTCACGGAACTCAAGGATGAAATAGTACGTCGACGCACTGCCAAGGATCGCGTTATCGACGTGCAACTCGGGCAGATCGTGCTCGAATCGCAGGGACTACTCGGGAAGTAGACTCAATAGTGTGGCACTGGCCAAGGCCAGTGGGTTCGAAGTAGGTCAGCTGAGGCGTTCGCAATATTGTCCAATGTCTCGAAGTGCGAAAGTTGTTCGATCAGATATGTGACTTTGCGACGTTTGATCAGACAGTGGGTGGCACTGGCCAAAGCCAGTGGGTTCGAAGTAGGTGAGCTGAGGCGTTCGCAATATTGTCCAATGTCTCGAAGTGCGAAAGTTGTTCGACCAGATATGTGCCTTTACGACGTTTGATCAAACAATGGGTGCTGGGAAGTTGGAGCGCAAGACTCTTGTTCCAACACTGGTTACTTCGACGCATTGGAGAGATACATATTGGGTCAACGCGAAACACTTCGATCAACACTGGCTAGGCCAGTGCCACCCAAAGTTCACAGATGCTCAGCAGGTTCAGATGTTTTTTAGTCGACACGCGCCCAGCTGCTGGGGGATGCAGCTGGGCGGACGACCGATTGGGACGCTGACAGGCTCAGACGTCCCTGAGTTCGGACCAACGGCTGTGACGTGGCTGATGCGGCACAACTCGAACTTCGCGGACCGGTTTGGGTCCAACTCGATTGAAAGGTGGGCGTCTAGGCGGCGCGTCGGCGATCGGTGGGTTTGGCGATCGGCTTCTTTTCCAACGGGCGTTTTGGCTGAGGAAACGCGAGCGGAACTGCGGCGGCACTAACGTTGACTTCCAATTCTTGGCGAAGTATCCGAACTCCAGGAGGTGCTTTGACACCAATGCGAATTTTGTCCTTTCCTACCGCGACGATCGTCAAGACGATATCATCACCCAAACAGATGCACTCCGACTCGCGGCGCGACAAAATCAGCATGGTCAAATCCTCCTTGAAAACTATGACTCATCGGGATGTATGTAAACGGTCTTAGGGCCTAGTACCGCGTTTACTACATGTTCTTGTTTCGACTCCATTGCTTGCAAAACTACACGCGCCGCGTCACTATGCTGGCAAACTGATGGCTTGAGCATAGGTTTATGCGGGCTATGCGCGATCGACCGGAGCGGGGCAGGTTGCCGCGCGACGACCGAGTGAATCGTAAAAGAAAATCGAGCCCTTATTTAAATCCCACACTGCGGTCAATCGGACGCTGCGTGGGCCATAAATGCAAAAATAGAATCCACATGGCTGACCATTGCGTATCAACACACGCTGCGCCATTTCAAAGGCATCTCTTTCCAATTGATTTTTCTCGCACAATTCTTCTCGAATGTATTCGCGCACTGCGTCGAAGCTTTTCGGCTCTACCTGCTGTAACACTGCCATCGTTCGAGACCATCCCCAAATTTAAATATGTTAAAATAGAGAAGACAGAGGATTACTGTCACTGGACAAGCCAACGTATCGGCTGCGAGCAAGAATGGCATTCAGCGATAACTTGGGTAAGTTGCACAACTAGAGAATCTTTCGATAGGCTCTATCTAGGATCTGCACAGTATGCAAAACCGCTACTCGATCGGTCCAAAGTCGCAGATGTTTTTCGATCTGAACTAAACACCCGATGTTCCCCGAGACGACAGCCGACGCGGCGGTATCGAGAACGTTCTGCGCCTTGCGTTTCCCTAGTTTTTCTGCGATTTCTGGCTGTTCGATGTTGTACGTTCCCGCCGAACCGCAACAAGTGTCACAATCGGCCAGTTCGACAACTTCCAATCCTGGCACACGCCGCAGCAGACGTCGCGGCTCAGAACGCACACCCTGCGCGTGCGCCAGGTGACATGCGTCGTGATAGGCGACTCGCTTGAACACTTCCAATTTAGGAATGGGCTCAAGTTCCAAGCGATCCAGATACACGGAGATGTCCATCGAACATGACGCCAACTCGGAGGCCCCTTTGGCCGCGTCGGAGCCAGAGAGCAACAGCGGGTATTCGTGAATGGCTGACCCGCACCCAGCCGCCGTTATAACTAAACAGTCGACGTCGTCGGGTATCGAATCAATTAATCGCCGCGCGAAACCAGCCGCTTGGTCTCCGTGCCCAGTGTGCCAAGCCAGTGCGCCACAGCAACCTTGTCCTTCTGGGATCACTACCTCAATCCCATTGCGGCTGAGCACGCGTACGGCCGAGGCATTGATATCGGGCGCTAGTACTTGTTGCGCGCAACCAGCCAACAATGCAACTCGCCCCCGCCGCTTGCCGATCGCAGGCGTCAAATGCGGGAGCGACTGCTTGGGAGGTAGATCGTCGGGGACCAAGTCCAACATGGGGCGCAGTGAAGCTGGTAAGAAGCGGTTGAGCGGTTTGGTCAAGCGTCCCATGCGCACTGCCCAGCGAAACCGCTCCTTGTAGGGCAACGTCATTCCGACCAACATGTCGCGCAATGACCAAGGGCTTTTTCCCTGGGTACGCACATGGTCGCGATAGGAACTGATCAAGTCACCATAGGGCACACCCGATGGACAGTGAGTGACGCAAGCCAAACAGCCCAAGCAACGATCGATGTGCGGCGCGGCTTGTTCTACTTGCAGCTCTCCTTCCAGCACCGATTTCATGAGCAGGATGCGTCCCCGAGGGGAATCCATTTCGCTCTCCAGCTCCTGGTAGGTGGGACAAGCTGGCAAACAAAAACCACAGTGCACGCACTTCCCCACCGCTTGGCTCATCGCTTCTCCGCGCGGCCCCAGTTTTTCCGAGTCAATGTTGTGCAGCATGGGGGGAGGGGGGAGTGGAGTGATGGAGTAGGGGGGGAGCAACTGGAGGTCGATTTTACTCGAAGTCTGCCTGCCGTACCATTGGCGCTTCGACTTCCCGGGGCATTGGTTCGACCATTGCCACCCAGCGAATGTGTGAATCTACCGGGCCTTCAGCCCTACCCATATCGGTTTGCTCCGTCCCCCAGGCCTTCAGCCTGGGCTAGACAATCTCCCGGGCTTTCAGCCCTAAACCCAGTCTTCCCCCACTCCCCCACTCCCCCACTCCAACACTCCAACACTCCAACACTCCAACACTCCACTCCCCCGCGAATTTGACTAAACTAACAATCTCCGTTCACGCGTCGCACCTCTCCCCGTCCCTCCAGGTCAACATTGATCATCAACTATACCGTCGCCGATAACTTGCCGCTGCCAGCTCGAACTGCAGTAAACATCGTGCAAACAGCGCTAAAGGTACATCGCAGTGTGGCCGAACGCTTGCTGCACGATGGCGCCGTGCGTTGCGGAGGGAGAATGCTTACCCAAACGCATACTAAGCTGTCCATTGGCGACGAAGTGGAGATTGACTACGCGCCACAACCGGCCAAGGTTTCCAAGGCCAAAGCGACCATCCACGGGCGTTTCGAAGTGGTGCATGACGACGAGTTCCTGATCGTGGTCAACAAACCAGCCGGATTGTTAACGGTCCCCACACCAAAACGCGAACCCAACACCCTGCAATCTCAAATTCGCAAATGGCTGGAGCGCCATCAGCCGGGCTGCATGGCCACTTGCGTCCATCGACTCGATCGTGGCGTGTCGGGGTTGCTGGTCTTCGCCAAATCGCATGCGACCGCTGACAAGCTGCGCGAACAGTTTTCAGAAAGAAAACCTGAACGCAAGTACATAGCCATCGTCCGCGGCGAAGTCGCTCAGGACCAAGGGACCTTTCGCTCCTACCTTACCACCGACGAATCGCTCAATCGCTATTCGGTCGATGATCCCGAAAAGGGAGAGTTGGCCATCACGCACTTCAAAGTCAAGGAGCGTTGGCAGGATGCGAGCCTGTTGCAAATGCAGCTCGAAACAGGCCGACGCAATCAGATCCGAGTTCACTTGGCGGAGGCGGGGCATCCCATTATTGGTGATCCACGCTATCGCCCCGAACTGGCCGACCATCCGCAGTGGCCGTTGAAGCGGATTGCGTTGCACGCCGAATCGCTGGGCATTAACCATCCAGAAAGCGGCGAACAATTGTTGTTCACCACCGAGTGGCCTCAAGAGTTCCGTGACTTTCGTCGTCGAGTTCGACGGTGATGGAGTGTGTGGCACTGGCTTGGTCATGCCCCCACGCTTCCATTGTTCCAACACATCGAAGTAACCGAAGTCGAAACCAGGGGGCATGCGCTATTGCGACTTGCTTTACCAGTTATCTTCCACAGTTGTAGGCAATACCCTTAGCCCTTTGGGGAAACTAGTGGTAGTCGAAATTCATTACTTCGAGCGCTTAACACATCACATGGTGATTCCAACTCAACTCCTTCGACAACACTGGCCCCAGCCAGTGCCAACCGGTGAATCTGCCGGGCCTTCAGCCCTATCCAAATTCGAAATCCTACGTCCCCCAGGCCTTCAGCCTGGGCTAGACAATCTTCCGGGCCTTCAGCCCTAAACACAAGCACCGGCGCATCCCACCTCCCCACCTCCCCACTCCAAGACTCCAACACTCAATATTCCAACATTCCAACATTCCAACATTCCAACATTCCAATACTCCATCACTCCATCACTCCATCACTCCAACACTCCAATACTCCAATACTCCAATACTCCAATACTCCATCACGAGTAGCCACCTACGCCAATCAAGCGAGGATCCTTGCCATGAAAACTCTGCTCCACTGTTTAGCCATTTGCGTCATCGTACAATCGTGGTTTAGTTACTACACCAGCAATTCAGTTCAAGCTCAAGCAAAGGTTTCGGACGTGACGCTCGAAGAAGATCCCTATCTGTGGCTGGAGGATGTTACCGGCGAGAAATCGCTCGATTGGGTGCGTGAACGTAACGCCAAAACGCAGGCCCATTTCGATTCGGATCCTGGCTTCAAGCAACTTAATGATGATCTACTCAAGATTCTCGACTCGGACGAACGCATCCCCTTTGTCACCAAACACGGCGAGTACTACTACAATTTCTGGCGCGATCAAAAGAACGAACGTGGCCTGTGGCGGCGGACCAGCTTGGAAGAATATCGCGAGGCCAATCCGAAGTGGGATGTGCTGCTAGACCTTGATGAACTGGCGAAGGCAGAAGGCGAAAATTGGGTCTGGGATGGTGCGAGTCTTCTGCGTCCTGCGTACGACTTGGCGCTAATCGACCTGTCTCGAGGCGGGGCCGATGCGTCAGTAACGCGCGAATTCGATTTGACAACACGCAAATTTGTCGAAGGTGGCTTCGAACGCTCCGAAGCGAAGGGGGGGATGAATTGGATCGATCGCGATACGGTGTTCGTCTATACCGACTTTGGTCCTGACAGTATGACTTCGTCCGGTTATCCGCGCATCGCCAAGCTTTGGCAGCGTGGCACGCCCCTCGCCGAGGCGAAAGTTGTCTACGAGGGAAAGTCAACAGATATGTATATTGCTGCGCACCATGATGATTCGCCAGGTTACGAACGCAACTTCGTCAGTCGTACGCTGGCATTTTATAACAATGAATTGTATGTGCTGACTGACGACAGCCAATTGACGAAGATCGATGTCCCCAATAGCGTCAACAAATCTGTCTTCCATCAATATTTGATGCTCGAACTGCGTGAGGCGTGGGAGATTGCAGGAAAAACTTTCCAGGCGGGTTCACTGCTAACCACGGAGCTTGACGCATTCTTAGTGGGAGATCGGAAGTTTGAAGTGGCCTTCGAACCAACCGACCATTCGTCGCTCGCCAGCTTCGCTCCCACCCGCGATCATGTGCTGCTCAACGTGCTGGAGGATGTTAAGAATCGAGTCTATGTGCTGAGTCAATCACCAAACGGTTGGACTAAGAAACCACTTGCGGGTGCGCCGGAATTCGCGGCAGTGAGTGTCAGTGCGGTGGATTCCGATGAGTCGAACGCGTATTGGATGACGTCCAGTGACTACTTGACACCCACCACGCTCTTCCACGGCGAAGTAGGGGGGGAACCAGAGCAACTGAAGCAACTAAGCGGACAGTTCGATGCAACGGGGCTGGCGGTCAGTCAGCACTTTGCGACCAGTGCCGATGGGACTAAGATCCCGTACTTCATGGTCGCTCCAGACAACTTAAAACTCGACAGCAGCTCCCCCACGTTGCTGTATGGTTATGGCGGATTCGAGATCTCCCTAACGCCAGGCTACAATCCGAGCGTTGGTCGCGCGTGGCTGACGCAAGGGAAGGTGTATGTGGTAGCGAACATTCGCGGCGGTGGCGAGTATGGACCGCGTTGGCATCAAGCGGCACTCAAACAAAACCGACTTCGCGCCTACGAAGATTTTGCCGCCGTGGCTGAAGATTTAATTTCGCGGAAGGTGACCAGTCGCGAGCATCTTGGCATCCAAGGAGGATCCAACGGCGGATTGTTGGTAGGCAATATGATCGCGCTCTACCCAGCTCTATTTGAGGCAGCCGTGTGTCAAGTTCCGCTCTTGGACATGCGCAGATATCACTTGCTGTTGGCGGGAGCGAGTTGGATGGCCGAGTATGGCAACCCCGACGCGCCGGGGGAGTGGGATTTCATACAGTCCTACTCGCCCTATCAGAAGGTGGCTGCCGGACAGAAGTATCCGGCGATTCTGTTCACCACTTCGACGCGTGATGACCGCGTCCACCCCGGTCACGCACGCAAGATGATGGCCAAGCTCGAGGAACTCGAGCAAGATGTTACCTACTACGAGAATATCGAAGGTGGTCATGGTGGTGCCGCCAACAATCGACAGCGCGCCTACATGCAGTCCCTAGCCTATTGGTTTTTACAACAACGACTGTGATTAAAAGTTGGCGAAAGCACGAGCCACACGCCTCGTCGTGTAACCACTAGTTCCGAGTCCTTCGACATTTTCAACTTCTTCATCTTTTTGCCGCACATTTTTTTGTCGAAATCTCTTTTGAATTGACAGGTGGTCGTAATCGACTTGAAATCGCCTCAAACACTGCCAAAGCAAAAACGCACCGACAAAAAAATGTGCGGCGAAAAGATGAAGAAAGCCACTGCTGGCGGGGACTGCCGTTCGGACTTCGCGATTTGATGCTAAGTCTATTTCGCGAGCGGGACCAATGCTGATGCGCTCCCTTGGGAGTCAATTTCCCAAGGAATCCACACGAGCGCGAGCAGATCGATTTTGATATCTCCCTTGCGGCAGGGGACTTCCAACGGTTCGAGCGTCAGCGACTCGACCTTGAAGCGTTCGCCGAGTTCATTGATTTCATCCTCGCACTCGTGCTCCAACGTGGTCTTCTCGCGAACCAAATCATCCAGTGTCTCGTTGGTTTGCCGCATGTCGCTACGTTCCTGAGCCGCGCGGCTCAGGCTGCGACCGGCGGTAGCGCCGCGCGAGGAAACTTTGTTCCCCATCAACCAGCCGAGCATGGTTTGGCCTACATTGAGGGCGGTGTTCCATTTTTCCTTGTCGTATTGCGACTCTTCGCGCGCCAGTCGATCCTGAGCGGTGCGAATTTTCGATTCTAAGGCGGAGAACCTGGAGGCATACTTGTTCCGTAACGCAGCTTTTTCCTCATCGCGCACTTCGCGGATCTTTTGTCCCCACGACATGCGCGCGTCCAGTTCATCTTGACCAAGTTTGCTGGTCTCCTTCAATTGAGCACATTGATAGAGCCTGGCAGGTAGCCGGCGATAACAGTGGTCAGCCAAGTCCTTGGACCAACTTTTGTACTGCTTGGCATTGAGCATTTCGGCGGGGAGATCGCTAAAACCAAATTGATCCTCGGGCTGCGAGCTCAATTCCAATGTGCCATGCGGTACTTCGCGCGAACGCAGCCATACATCGTCGGGGAGCTTGCGATCGAGCTGAAACAGCAGCGATTTGTCGACCCAGGCGTCCAAATCGGCAGAGGCGCGAACGTAGTGGCACGACACATTGGCCAGCAGAGCGGGACGATAAACAAGCGTGCGCCCCTCCAGCGGCACTTTGGCTGGGACCCAGAAGCGTTCTTCGATATCGTTGGGGACAATCGGACGAACGTTCTTTGGAACAGCCCGAGGCGAACTCTCCGACGTGGCTGGCGCGCTCGCAGGCTCCTGGGTTTCTCTTGGTGTCAGTTCCTTGCGACGTGGGTCCATCAGGAGCTGAATCTGTTGTCGACTGAGTGGTCCACGTAGATAGGACATGGCCCAACGCGATTGGAAAATCGTCGGCCCATCGTCGTGGACGTTGTTCATCAGGAAGACGCGATTCCCCAAAGCGGCCAGCGTTTGTTCCATCGCACCTCGATCGAATTTGGTCCCAGTTTGCGCGGCAGCCCCCTCCAGTCCGTCGAGCACACGATTCTTGTCGCGGGCTGTCTGCAGGCGGCCCAAGAACCAAGTGCCAATGTTCGCGAGGCCTTTGTAATCCAAATCGACGGGGTTTTGCGTAGCCAAGGCGATCCCCAAGCCAAAGGCTCGCGCTTGCTTGAGTAACACCAACATCGGTGGCTTGCTGGGTGGCTTGGCCGACGGCGGAAAATAGCCATAGACTTCATCCATGTAAAACAGTGCTCGTAGACTGCTGGTGCCGGGTTGAGTGCGCATCCAACCGAGCAATTCATTGAGGAAAATTGTGACGAAGAACATCCGCTCGGAATCGCTCAGGTGGGCGATGGAAATAATCGATAGTCGTGGTTTGCCCTGATCGGTATACAGTAGTTTCCTGATATCCAGCGGCTGACCTTCGAGCCAACCCGAAAAGGCGGGGCTGGCCAATAGATTGTTGAGCGTCATCGACAACTTCAATCGGTCCTGACTTGGATAAAAGCTCTCAAGATCGAACACACCGATTTTGTCGATCGGGGGTGTCTGGATCGAGCGAATCAGTCCGGGGAGATCGAGGTTTTGACCTTTCCGCCAAGCGGTGTCGAAAATATTGGAGAGCAGTATATGTTCGCGGCCACTGAGCGGATCGGCGTCAATCCCCATCAACGTCAACAGCCCTGAGGCGGCACCCGACACACGTTCGCGCATCACATCTGAATCCTCGATGACCTCTGTGGGAGGCGCATCAAAGCTCTTGAGGACCGTCATCGGAATCCCAGCGTTACTCCCCGGCGTGTAAATGGCCATATCGACACTATCGCGGTAGCGCTTGATGCGCTCCGCTTCTTGGTCCCAGGACCGCAACCCCTCGCGCCACTTGGTTGCTGTCTCCTCGGCATATTGGTCAAGGTCGAGCCCCTGGCGACTCGCCTCGGCCGATTCGAGCCATGGTTTGAAATCGCTAGGGGCCAAATCGGGAAAGGCAAGCAGCAGATTCCCCAGGTCCCCCTTGGGGTCGAGACAGAT
This sequence comes from Pirellulaceae bacterium, assembly GCA_041741715.1. GTDB lineage: Bacteria > Planctomycetota > Planctomycetia > Pirellulales > Pirellulaceae > Aureliella. The sequence goes on from JBGSJT010000563.1 coordinate 37,860, forward strand.
AGCTGGAATGCCATCGATGGCAGCCTCTTCTAGCAGCGACAAGCACAGTCCCGTTTTGCCGCTCCCCGTCATCCCCACGCACATCGCATGCGTCGTCAGGTCCTTGGCATCGTACAGCACCTTGTCATCCAGTAGTCGACGACCCGCCAGCTCGTATTTCCGTCCCAGATAGAACGAACCGATCTTTTCGTAGTCAGGCAAGTTTTCCATAACCGTCGTTTTCTCTGGGAACCGGGCGACACAAATTAGAAAAGTACCAAGATGTTAGCGAATCAGCGACAACCTGACACCCACCACTAGCACCTGAGGTTCACCCGAATCGCATTCGGCCTTGGGGTGGGATTGTCAGCATGGAGCGTGGAGTCGATAATCGTGCCGGTAACTCAAAATTTCACTACCAAAACCCACACACGGGTACTCAATCGAGGAGTTTAGTTCGATGGCATTGGTTCCCCTCCGCGTCGTCTTGGATCACGCAGCCGAAAATAACTATGGAGTCGCTGCGTTCAACGTCAACAATATGGAACAGATCCAGTCGATCATGGAAGCGGCCACGGCGACTGATTCACCAGTAATTATTCAAGCTTCGCGTGGCGCTCGTTCTTATTCGCAAGATGCCTATCTCCGCCATTTGATGCTGGCCGCAGCGGAACTGTATCCCCACATTCCGATCGTCATGCATCAGGACCACGGCAATAGCGTGGCCACTTGCCTGAGCGCTATCGAGAACGGCTTCACCTCCGTCATGATGGATGGATCGCTTGAGGAAGATGGCAAAACCCCCGGCTCTTTCGACTACAACGTCAAAGTCACTGCGGAAGTCGTCAAGTTGGCTCATGCGCGTGGTGTCTCGGTGGAAGGAGAACTGGGTTGCCTCGGTTCTCTCGAGTCTGGCGAGGGGGAGCAGGAAGATGGCCACGGCGCGGTGGGGACGCTCAGTCACGATCAACTGTTGACCGACCCAGAAGAAGCCGCCCGTTTCGTTGAAGCCACTGGTGTCGATGCACTGGCGGTCGCGATTGGAACCAGCCACGGAGCCTACAAGTTCTCACGCAAGCCCGATGGTGAAGTGCTAGCGATGAGTCGCATTGAAGAGATTCACGCTCTTCTCCCCAACACACACTTGGTCATGCACGGCAGTTCGTCGGTTCCGCAAGATTTGCAAGACATCATCAACAAATACGGCGGGAAGATGAAGCAGACCTACGGCGTACCAGTCGAGGAGATCCAGCGCGGGATCAAGAGTGGCGTACGCAAGATCAACGTCGACACCGACTGCCGCATGGCGATCACCGGAGCGATCCGCAAGGTACTGGCCGAAAGTCCAGAGAAGTTCGATCCCCGCGACTATCTGAAGCCAGCTCGGGAAGCGATGAAGCAAGTTTGCATTGCCCGCATGACCTCCTTCGGCCAGGCCGGCAATGCCAGCAAGCTCCGCGAAGCGGTGTTGGTTTAGTTAAAGTGGGTCGCTCCTGCCGGGTGCGACTTTGCGTGGAGCGTAAAGATCATTGGCAATCCCGGAGCCTCGATTCGTCTCGGCCGCCAACGAAAAGCCCCATAACCACGATCACCTCAGCATTTACAAGCAAAGTGCCGTCTCTCTTGAAATAGAGGACGGCATTAAATCGCCGAAGCTTGCACGGTCTATAACTCGTGTGGTCTGGAGCAAACGAATAGGGACGCCCTCGGACCACAGCGACTGAAGCATGAAATTCTTCTTCGAGTTGCGCGCAGAGTCCAAGCTTACGTTCATCCATCCAAATCATGGATTTCACAAGATCGTCCCGAAGTTCATCGGTGTATTGAACATCGATCACGAACGCGCTGCCTTTACTTGCTCGCGGAGTTCAGTTTCGGTGAGAAGTGACGAAGGGTCGCTTTTGTATCGCGCTTCGCGGCGCTCAAGTTCCGCTCGTTGCGCATCCGACAATGCCGTAGTGGCATCGTCGGGCATGTGATCCCAAATTGCCTGCACGACTCGCAATTGGTCGTCGATAGAGAGTGCGGAAATGTCAGTGATTGCTTGTTCAACGGTCATTGTTTGCTCCTTTATTTTACATATTGTAGCCATTGGTGATTGGGGATCCAAGCAGTACCCAGCAGGAGCGTCGATCAAACCAGCCTGCGTTTACTGGGCTCTCCAGCAACTTCCCTGACCAATTTCGGGACAGCGTAGCCAGGCAAATGGTGGGCTAACTGCGTGACGATTTCTATTGCCAGTTCGTCCTCAACGCCAAAGTGCATGGCACCTTGCACTGGATCGAGTTGATGCAGGTAGTACGGCAGCACCTGCTGATCGAGCAACGCCAGACAGAGCTCGCGTTGCGCGACGAACGAATCATTGACGCCACGCAACATCACGGCTTGATTGAGTAACGTTGCCCCAGATTGTCGCAATTGCCGCAGGGGCATCTCCAAGCTGGCATCGATTTCAGCGGCATGATTGAAGTGAAGTACTATATAAACCGGAATCCGCGATGCTCCCAGCCATTGGATTAGCGGTGGTGAGACGCGCTGCGGAATGACGACTGGCAATCGCGTATGGATTCGCAGGCGTCGGATGTGCTTGATCTCGTTGATCTGAGCGACCAGCCAAGCCAGCGAGCTATCGGCTAGCGTCAGTGGATCGCCACCGCTTAAAATCACTTCGTCGAGTGTCTCGTCATGAGTGATTGCATCGAGCGCGGGCTGCCAGCCGACTTGACCAAGCGGTGCGGCCGAATAGGGGTAATGTCTGCGGAAGCAATAACGGCAATGAACGGCACAGGCCCCAGTGGTGATCAGCAACGCCCGGCGGTCATATTTTTGCAGCAATCCGGGGAGCCGCTGGGCAGCCGAGTCTCCAACCGGATCGGTGAAACTGTTCGGCTGCGGGTCGGATTCTTCCGCTTGCGCAAGGACTTGCAGCAGCAATGGGTCGCGTGGATTGCCAGTTTCCATGCGACGGATGTATTCCAGCGGCGCGAATACAGGAAAATCGGCCTCAGCTTCCGTGCAGGCGTGTTGCTGAGGTATCTGTAGATGCCTGCAGAGCTCCGTACCGCTACGGAGGGCTCGCTTGAGCGCCCTCTGCCATGTAATCTGCGTGGGCAAAGTGGCTTCGACAGGGGCGTCTCTGGGCGTTAAAATCTCCGCCATCATGCAGCCTCCCGTGCCAAGCGACATACTACTTCAGCCGCTTGGGCCTGGTCCGCAATGGGAAATGTGGCTGACTGACTCAATATAAGCATCCAATTCTCTGGAAATTCCGAGACGCCATAGCCAAGAGGTCCTGACATGGTAAGTAGCTACAAGACTAACGATTTTAAAAAAGGTTTGAAGGTTCAAATCGACGGCGATCCGTATTTGATGACCGAAATGATCTTCGTAAAGCCCGGCAAGGGGAATGCGCTCTACAAATGCAAACTCCGAAACCTTTTGCGCGGGACCACTTTGGAGCGCACCTATAAAGGGGGGGATGAGCTTGAAGCGGCCGATATCGAAGAAATCTCAGCTCAGTTCCTGTACAAGCAGGGAGAGACTTTTGTCTTCATGCATGCCGAAACCTTCGAGCAATACGAACTGACCGCCGAGCAAGTCGACGATGCGTGGAAGTACCTCAAGGATGGGATGAAGTGCGACGTGATGCTCTTCAACGGCAATCCAATTACTTTGACCCCTCCAATCCATGTCGAGTTGTTGATTACTCAGTGCGAACCGGGCTCCAAAGGGGACACGGCTACCAACGTGACTAAGCCAGCGACCGTGGAAACAGGGGCTGAATTTATCGTCCCTGGCTTTATGAAGGAGGGGAACGTTATCAAAATCGACACTCGGACCGGCGATTACGTGGAGAGGGTGAACAACTAAGCATCGAGCGGGAAATATGTGTCGGATCTCAAACGTAGCTGCGGTCGCCAGACCGCCGCGCGTCGACGTTCTGGCGAACGTAGCTACGACAGTTATTTCCTGAACGATGCTAAATCGGACAATATCGCAGTCCAACTAAAAATCACGAGGTAGGAAACCTGTGCCGCTTGAAATGAGTTATCCTGAAACCTGAGTCGGTGCGTATCCGCCCCGAAAAACGGGGCCTCACATATCTCAGCAGGTTGGCGCGATGTTTGGCAGGCAGGTTCGATCGCCGTATAGGTTTGGTTCCGTGGTAGCATCCTTGCTTCTAACGTCGCTGTCCTTAGCTTCCCTGGCTATAGCACAAGATAAGTTAGCCAACACTCCGTCGGAGGTACTCGCGTCAACTGCGCAGAGCAAGTTATCGACCGCTGCGATGACCGCCCGCATCGACTACTTATTGGACGAACAACTGCGTGAAAACGGTTGGCAGCCTACAGGCCCCTGTTCGGATGCACAGTTCCTGCGGCGTGCCAGCTTGGATTTAACCGGAACTCCGCCTAACGCCAGTGAAGTACTGGCATTTATCCAAACTCCAGCGGGGCTCGACAAACGGGAAAAGCTGATTGACCGACTCTTGGCCTCGCCACGTTCGGCCACGCATTTGGCCGGAACGTGGGCAGGTTGGATGTTGCCCGAAGACGACAGTCCGCAACAGCAACTGGGAAGGCAAGGATTGCAGACTTGGCTCCGCGATCGTTTTGCTGAGAATCTGCGTTACGATCGACTCGTCTCAGATTTGCTGGTCTCGACCGGACCGCCACAGAACGGTCCCACTGCGTTCTTTGTCTCGCTGGAGGTCAAGCCGGAGAAAATCGCTGCGAAAACGGCGCGCGTCTTTCTGGGGTTACAGCTCGACTGTGCCGAGTGTCACGACCATCCGTTCGACAAGTGGTCGCAGCGCGACTTCTGGGGCTTTGCCGCCTATTTCGCACAACTCTCCAAATTGGAAGAAATCGCGATGCGGCAGGGGGCTGAGATCAACGATACGCTGCAAGGTGAGGTTACGCTCCCTGGTGCGGACGAAGTCATTCCCCCCAGCCCGTTGGTTCATACCGGCCTAAGCGGCTTGAGCTCCGGAACGCGTCGCCAGCAGCTCACGTTGTGGTTGACCGCTCGTGAAAACCCTTTCGTGGCTCGAGCGGCGGTCAACCGCGTGTGGGCTTTGCTCTTCGGGCGAGGCCTAATCGAACCGGTTGACGACATGCGAAATCTGGAAATGGCTTCGCATCCACAGTTGCTGAGCGAACTGGCGGATTATTTCGCAGACAGCAACTATGACTTGCGCGGCCTGTTGGCGGTACTGGCCAAGACTAACGCCTACGCGCGTGGCGGAATGCACGAGAGCGGCCCTCCGCCAGAAGAGAGCTACGCCATCATGTCCGCCAAGCCGTTGACCGAAACGCAATTGATGACCGCCCTGGCGCAGGTGGCCCGGCAAGTCGCTGGCGAGGAGAACGCTGCACAGCAACAGGCGCTGATGGCTCAAATCGGAAAGCTCCGTGGGGATGCCAGCGAGGCGAAATTGGGGATTGTGAGCGCGTTGGTGACGCTACACGGCGACGCTTTTGACCAAGTCTCCCGCGATCAGACAAGTCGTCTATTGAAGGCCCTGGAGGCACCGTTCATGGATCAACGCCAGCAAGTGCGTTGGATGTTCTTAGCGACATTATCGCGTGAGCCCAGTGTGGCGGAGCAGCAGGCTTTTTCTGATGCCTTGCCGACGGGAAACGAGACCGATTCCGATCACGCGTGGCTATCCGATTTGCTGTGGGCCTTGATCAATTCCACTGAATTTGCCATGACCCCCTGACGTACGAAAAGTCAACGAAAAACGGCCTGGGATTGCTCCGAGGCCGTTGGGTATTGACGAGTTGCGGTTGCTAGCGGGGGTTTGCTACCTACGCAATTCTTGTCCGCTGGAAACCGGCAGACTCTTAGAAGTTATACAGCGCTCCGACGTTCAAACCGTGCAGGATCAGTGTGCTGCTGGTGTTGTAGTCGATGATGTCGTTGTAGTTAGCAAATGTCTGCCGGATGTTGTCTGGCGAAGTTGCCACCCCCGACACCACCACAGCCCTGTAACCGACTGTTCCTGTCCACTTGGGTGAGAAGCGAAGTCCAACCCCTGCTCCCAATTCACTGAGGAAGGCCACATTGTCCTTCGTCTCATCGAAATCATATTCCCCACCGTTGTTTGGATTGACCGGCGGGCGAGTGTCATCGAGGGTTGCGTTCTCGGTGTCGGTTCCCAGACGGGTCAACAGCCGGGAGCGGTTGTTGTAGATACCAACTTTCCCATTGCCGTATAGATTGACTCGCTTGCCCACGCAATAGTCGGCTCGACTCCCCAGTTGGAAACCGAACAAATTGTTGGTGGTGTCGACGATGTAGTACAAGTCGTCAGGCGAACGATTGATCACACCATCATCCAAACTGGCTGCGTATTGCAGGTTGTCTGAGAAGTGGAAGTAGCGGAAGCCGCCCAACCACGATAGGCTCAAACGGCTGCCGCAGGCTGGAGCAGTCAAGCAGCATGGACCAGTGGCATACTTGCTACTGGTTCCGCAAGAGCTTGTACCACAGCCACCGCCGCAAGCGCCACAGCCAGCACCGCCACAGTAACCACAGGCACCACCGCTACGTCCACCACCACCGCCAATGCCCGAGAACATCGTCCCAGCCGTCGACATGTTGAAGTTGCGCGCAGCTCCTCCCACGGCGAAACCTAGCAGATTCACTTCCACATTGTGGTAGCTGCTCGAGCGACGTAGTTCATGAGCAAAAGCGTTGTCGAACCAACTCCCCACGGCATAGGGAACGCCAGGTGCCGCCGGCGTGCCCGACATGTTCATGTAACCGAAGGGAATGCGCGAGGCGTATTCGCCAGCGATGACGCGCGAATTAAGTTGTGTCTGCTCGGTTGGATAGAGCCCCCAGTAAGAGGCTTGAATTGCGTTCTTGCCGCAATTGAAATAGCGACCAATGCTCGCTTCAAAGCCGCCGGTGACTCCCATGCGAGCAGACTGCGAGGTGATGATGTCGGTATTGTAGCTATCGTCGCGGAAGCTCAACGGTACATTGTGATTGTCAATGCGGTTGAAGATTAGCGCGCCAGCTCCGAAGAACCAAGGCTTGGCACCAGTTGGCAATCCAGCTCGACCACCTAAGCCGATACCCGCTAGAGCACCACCGCCAAATCCTCCTCCATAGTTCCCTGTGTAAGCGTTGCCGCCATTGTATGCGGGGCCAGCGGCCATGGTGCCTGGGGCGTACATGTTGCTAACCGGAGCTTGACCACAGCCGCTGACGTTTGGAGCCAGCGCTTGCTGGTAGCCATAGTCGACTGGAGCTTGGTATTGCTGTACCGGCTGCGATTGGCAGCTAGTACAACCTGGTGCCGCCATCGGTGCCTGTTGCATGAGCTGAGGCTGAGGCTGAGGCTGATCGCCGTGAGCCATCGGAACTGGGGGGGGGATTTGATGAAAATTCCCACCAGCCGGAACACCGTAAACGGCACCGGACGCGCCATCCTGCGCACCGACCAGTTGATAGGGTGACCCCTGTTGTTGATACTGAGTCGGCTGCCCGTACTGTGCTTGTGCTTGGTACTGCGGAACTTGTGGCAAGCTCTGAAGTACGCTTTGCATTTGCGGCTGTTGTGCAACCGGAAATGAGCTGGGGCCGAAATTGTTGTAAGCGTTTGGATATTGTCCGAACGCAGTTGTCGATCCGATCCAACCCAGGCTGAGCGCCAGAGCTGGGAGCCATGATTTTCTCACTGCAAACCTCCTTGCGATATTCGTCAATCCCTTGACTTGGGCTGTCCTTGCCCGCATAGCAGTCTATGGCTACCCAAGTCACCGAGACATCGTGTCTCGAGCGTAGGTAAAGGGTGTGTTTGGTCGACGTCCTGGAAAGCTGCTCGACAAGTTGTACTTGGCTAGCAATCACTCCCACTGGGTAGACGTTTCCCTCCCGGCTTACGAATCGACAATCGCACTACGTGCCATAAAGGGATTGGCAGCAAGCAAGCATGGTTTCTTGAAAGTGCGAGCGGAGAAGTTGAACTTCTAAATCAGACTACCAAAACCGCACCCGCACCCCATGGCCCTCAAGCTCGCTATATTACCCAAGCTTTCAGTCCGAGTGGATCCCCGCGATCTTGCATCGCGAGTGAATCAGTTATCAGGGTTAGTCGTCTCGCAGCTTAGCCCGACGTCCCCTCGCCCTCAAGTGGTCGAGGGGGCGTCGACCACAGTCGCATGCGGCAGGAGCGGCCCACCAAATTGCGATTTGCTGATCTGAATGTCTACTAAAAAAGGCGTGACCGCCGAGGTCACGCCCTGATTTTGATTAACCCTAATTTTGATTAACCCTGATTTTGATTAACCCTGATTTTTATTGACCCTGATTTTGATTGACACAGCCGCTGCACATAGGGAACTAGTCTGCCGTAACGACGCTGCTCACGGCACTCTTGGACAACTGGCTAAAGGTCATAGGGATTCTTACTGGTTCGCTCAACAAATCGGTCTTGATCAGTAACTCACTGTTGACGATGCCATCCATTGGCTGAATTTTCGGCACGATTGCGATATTCAAAATGTGGGCGGGTTTGGCCGTTTCACTGGCGTCAAAGCGTATGTCAGCATGTTGGGAGGAGATTTCGACAATGCGGAATTCACTGCGGGCTTTTAGTACCAAGCGCTGCGAAATTAGTTCCTCAGGGGCAACTGTACCAAGCGCAATCGCTTGCGGACTTGCCTGAATTGGGGGCTGAACGTTGGCCATAACGCGAATGGGGACCGTGGTCAAATTGCGGTCGTTGGTTTTCAGCAACACTTGGTTCAATAGGGTTCCAAGCGGAGCGTCGGCGGAGAGTGTCGAAGAAACTTTGTAGCTAACCCGTCCTCCGCCGCGAGAAATCTCTTCGATCCCAACCTGCAAATAGTCGAGCGGGCTTTCGACGCCAACCAATTGCCAATCGCTACGTCCGGCGTAATCGAGCGTTACGTCCATCGACTTCGGCTCGCCTACGGGGATATCGCCAAAACTAATCTCCCCTGGATTGAGCACCACATCGCTGCGAATATACCCTTTGACGTTGAGTTGCAACTCGGTGTAATGGGGCTTGTCGATCGAGATGGTCAGGGTGGCTGATTTGCTACCGGTAAAGGTCCCCGTATTGAAGCGCGCGAGAACACTGCCAACCGCACCAGGGTTAATCGTCTCGGTTTCGATAATAGGCGTGGTGCAACCGCAACTGGCTCTCACGGATCGCAAGTGGATGGCTTGGGGACTGTTGTTCTTGATTACGAAGCGGTGTTCGGTCTTGGCAGCCCGCGCGACGGTGCCAAAATCGTGCATTCGAGCCTCGGGTGGAATGGCGTCACGCAGCCAATCTTGGGCTTGAAGCGGCGCGTGGTACAGGGGAGCAGACGCGACAATAGCTGTCGCGCAAGCGTATGCAAAGGGACGCATGGGTCGAACCTCCGGGTTGGATTGGGAATCTCATTGCTAGCTTGGGCAAAGAGAGGCATCAGTGGGGAGAGTTTGGAGCGGACCCGTACCGATGCAGTGCTGGCGAGCAATGGCGCGAAATTGTATTGCTTCTATTTATCTTAGGAAGATGGCTTAAAAAACCAACTTCAATCGACAAAAGAATCAAGTTCGTCCAGGGGTGCCGTGTGCAGAACGCAACTTCGGCGAAAAGAAAAAAAACGGTCAGTTCAGCCTCCATGGCAAACTGACCGCCTTTTGCTTAACTCCACCAGATCATCATCCGGACGGGTGGAAGGTCAAATATTACCAAACCGAAAAAGTTCGCAAGTTCTTTGTTTTAGGTGCGACACTTGTATCGGCTCATCACCGGTAAAGTTCTGTTTCCCTGTCCGAATCGGCACCGCCGAGCTGGCTTGGAGACCAGTCTCGGCTGACGTGCCGTAGTCGAATAGGAGCTGTTTAAACTAGCATCCGCATCCGCTGCTGCATCCGCAATCAGCGGCGGCTGCACATCCGCAACCACCGAACAGACCACGCAGGCCACGCAGACGGTTCAGCAGGCCTGGACGGCATACTGGTCCGCAGCTACCGGCTGCACCGCAAGCATCGCAACCACAGTCACCACCACAGCTAACTGTGACAGGAACTTGTTCGCAGATCGTACGAGGAACGCAAACGGTTACTTCGTAAGGAACGCAAACTGGAACTCGCTTGCATACAGTAACAGTCTTTTGCTCGCATACTGGAACGCAAACAGTGTAAGGAACTTGCTTGCAGACGTTTTCGCAAACATAGCTGCAGACGGTGTAGGTCTGAGTTTTGCACTCAGGTACCATCGTGCAAGTTGTGTAGCAGACGTCTTTGGTGCGTTGTTCGCAAACCCAGTTGGTGACACAGTAGTTTACGGTCCGAGTGTGGCACTCAGGAACCATACGGCAAGTGGTGTAGTTCACAGTGCGGCTTCGGCACTCAGGAACCATCGAGCAAGTCGTATAGTTAACGGTCCGTTGACGGCATTCAGGTACCATGCGGCAAGTCGTGTAGTTGACGGTACGGCTTTGTTGTTCGCAAACAGTGCTGCAAACATTGTACGTTACCGTGCGGCTACGGCATTCGGAAACCATACGGCAGGCCGTATAGTTCTCGGTGCGTTGACGGCACTCAGGAACCGAAGTGCAAACTGTATAAGGAACCGACTCGGTTACGCAGCTTCGCTCGTAACGGACGCAGTTGATTTCCTTAGTTTCGCACGATGGAACCCAAACCTTCTTGCAAATCGTGGTTGGTGGGCACTGTACGCACTCAACGTGGCACTCGCCTGGGCAGTAAACGCAACGGCACTGCGACGCATCCCACACCCATGAGCCTGGTGTGCGAACGGTGCGGCGTTGTACCGGACCAGCTACTTCCTCGGATACCGTTTCCCATTTTCCGCCATCAACTGTCACTGTGCGAGTGTAGTTAACTGGCGTAGTGATTTGGCGAACCACTTCGCGTGTCCGAGTCTCTTGGTGAGGAACCATAACCGTGTAGTTGATCACGCGGCTGTGGGTCTCTTGAACTGGGTTCATAACGGTGTAGTTGATAACTCGCTCGCGAGTTTCAACGACAGGCTTACGAACGGTGTAGTTGATAACCTTGCTGTGGGTCTCGTGTACAGGCGTCATGACCGTGTAGTTGATGACCTTGCTGTGGGTCTCATACACAGGTTTGCAGACGGTGTAGTTGATCACCTTGCTGTGAGTCTCATACACGGGCTTGTTGACCGTGTAGTTGATCTCACGCGTGCGTGTCTCAGTTACTGGACGACGAACGTTGTAGGTCACCTGACGAGTTTCGGTCGAATATACAGGTCGGTTGACCGTGTATGTCCGAGTCTTGGTCTCGTGTACAGGCCGACGTACAGTGCTGTTCACTGTGCGGTAACGAGTTTCTTGTTGCATGCGAGTCACATTGACTACCTTGTCTTCGGTAACCGTCTGGTACTCGGTGCGCGTCCGCTGTTGGGTTTGCTGTTCGTAAACCGTTTTGCGAACGGTCTTCATAACAGTGTGCGTGGCTGGGCCACACCCATCAGAAACAGCGCTTCCACAACCTTCGTAACAAATTGCGCCACAATAGGCGGCATTGGCTTTGCCAGAGGTGAATGCTACTAGAGCAATCAACGCGGCTGGCAGTAAGAACAACCTTCTCATCTCCCGTGCTCCTTGAAAACTTGTCTGAGTCTAAAAACTGGATGGTGTCTGGTTGGGCACCAGTTAGCCCATGGTGTGTTGAACATCCCACACACGCTTCGCTCGCTTCCTTGGCCACTACAAATGAGCTTCCCAGGCAACCGCCGATTGTTCCTCCCGAACGTTTGGCGATTAGCTAGGAGCTACGGACTACAAAGGATGCACAAAACGCGCAGAGTCTGCTCTAAGCACAAACTTCATCGTCAATCGCACAAGTGTTGAACAGGCAATATGCGGCGGATTGATAAAGCAGGGGTTTTGCGTGGAGTTTCGGTGCCGCCCGAATCGTCTCTGCCAAGTTTGACGACCATGACGGTCGTAGGGACGCTCTGCCCGCACTGAAAAATGAGAATTGAAAAGCGAGAATTGAAAAGCGAAATCTCATCTGATTGCTACGCAACCTTGCCGCCCCCTCATTTTTCAGTTTGCAATCCTCATTTCTCATTTTTTAATATGGAAACACGCTTAATTGGACAGCGCCACTTTGAACGCTTGGATTTGTCGTAAACCCTTTGGAGTCGAGGCTTTAGCCGCTTTGCATGGTAAACATTCGCCGAAGGTGTGGGGAGTAGTATAGCGATCTAGCGACGGGAGGCGAAATATTCTAATTGCGGGGCATGATGAATGCTTCGCTGCTTGAACCGATTTCCCTGGCTGAACAAGTACGTTCGCTGATAGCG
>JBGSJT010000564.1:0-2932 GCA_041741715.1 Pirellulaceae bacterium
ACCGTGGGAAGGAAGCCTGCGAACGCATAGCCCCCTAGGCAATATGCGTTCACGCCAAGACCTGCGAGGCTACGTACAGAAACCGCATTGAGGCCGGTCGCTCTAGCCGAGCGTGCATGAGAACGCGAAGGCGAATCGGAAATGGAGGATTGGTAGATGCGGAGCTTGTGCAGGGACAATTCACGCTCTTATTTGGGGAGATCTGTAGCGCGTACCCGCGAGTAGAGCTTGCTCGAAAGGTGGGACGGTCAAGGCAACTTGCCCGTGCCTACAGAAGTCAGCAGAGGCCGTATTACCGATCCTCCGATACCAACGGAGACGGAAAGGGCCGAACCTTTCTTACTAAGGAAGAACCATTCATGACCTCGAACCGTCCACAACACATAGAAGCTAGCTCGCCTGTCCCTACGGGAAGCGACACTGAAAAGCCCCGTGCTCTGTGGAGTCTCAGTGAAGATCAATCGGACTCGGCGGTCACGAAGAAGACAGCCTTAAGCGACCTATCAGACAATCTGATGGAACAAATTATTGACATGCGCAACGTCGAGAAGGCATGGCGTAAGGTCAAGGCGAACAAAGGGGCCCCTGGTCCCGATAGAATCACACTCACCGAATTCCCACAAAGCTTTCGCGCGCAGTGGCCAACGATCCGTCAACAGTTACTCGATGGCACTTACGACCCGCAACCAGCGCGGCGGAAGTGCATCCCTAAAAGCGATGGCTCTGAACGAAAACTTGGCATTCCCAACGTCATGGAAAGATTGATTCAGCAGTGCATCCTCCAAGTCTTAACACCGATCTTCGATCCGCACTTTAGCGAATCGAGCTTCGGCTTTCGACCCAAACGCTCAGCACACGGAGCTATCAAACAAGTCCAAGCTCATATCCGCTCTGGATACCGACATTGTGTCGACATGGACTTGTCCAAATTTTTCGATCAGTCATGTTGATGCCCCTGTCTACGAGCCATTTTTTGGTCAAACGTTGAGATTATGGCTCGAAACTCTTCAAGCGTCTGTTCACTATCGGGAAATAGATAGCATTTTAGTTCCGGGTCTTTACTGGGGTTTATCGTGCCGAGCTTGATGCGATCGTGAATCCAAATCCGCGACACGCCGAGCTTCTTTGCCAGAGCGGGAATCGTCAGGAAGCCAGGCTTATGTCGTGGATGCGATTGAGTCGCTCTTCGCAGAATGTTTTTCGATAAACGCACACCACGCACCGTGCTCTCAAGCACGACGTTGCTGCGAGGCGAGCGATGGCCAATCTCCGTGAGGTGCTTTGCAATGGCCGAGTCGCTGTGACCCTCGCGCGCCATATGCTCGATGATCGACGCCATCTCTTGAGAACCTGTCAGCCAAGCGAACTTGCCCACGGTGACGCGAACAATCTGACTGGTGGTTGCTCCACCGCGCCAGACCACTCGGGTTTGCACTTGATCATGAGCCACCCGATGGATCACCACTTTATCGATCAGACTTCGTAGTAGCGATTTCTTCTGCGCAGATGCCAGTAGCTCAGGCGTATTCCATAGTTCTGGAAGTTGTCGGCCAACATCCTTGAGCGACTCGATGAGATCGGCGGGGACTGCATACGTAGGAGCGTTCGATTGATCTTGTTGCAAAGCGGATTCAGCGATCTTCAGTTCTCGGAGTGCAACTTCCCAACGGCGCTCCAACTCGCCGGTCACCAGCCGATTGTCCGGATCGGAGTTCATAAACTGGCGTTCTGCAAGCGTTGCTTCATACCGTAATCGTTGGACTTGTTGACGGCGTGCCGTGAGAATCGTTTCATAGTCGCGGTCGGTGGCTGCGAGAACTTCACTTGCAACATCGATCGATGCCTGGCCGAGCACGTCAAAGAACCAACCCACGACTTGATCATCAATTGCATCTGCCGGAATGCGTTGACAGGTCGGACCACCGGTCTGCAGTTTACGGTGATTGCAGATGTACTGCGTGCCGCCTTTGTATTGAACACACAGCTTGTGGCCACACTCACCGCAATACAGCACTCCGTGCAATAGCGCTTTACCGTCGCGCGGCACACCTCGCGTCTTGTTCCGCGAGTACTCGCTATAGTTATCCCGAAGCATGGCCTGAATCCTCTCGAACACATCCCAAGAAATATATGCGGGAAACTTATCGCGCACGCAACAACGCCACTGGTCTTGTGGCAGGCTGGTTCCTTGCATTTTCCCGTTGCTTTCCGACTTTTTCCAGCGGGTGCGACCATACACGGCGGCACCTGCGTAGGCAGGGTTCCTGACGATCTTGCTGACACTTGAAGCCGTCGCTCGCTTCCACTGAATCTGGCCGCCGGATGCACGTCGCGGGAGCAGCAGATTGTTCTCGATGAGCCAACGCACAGACTGGGAAACCGATTTGCGTTCCAACAGTGTAGTGAAGACCAACTCGATCCGTTGCTGAACTTCGAGGCTGGGATGCTTTACCACGACTCCTGCGTCAAGTCTCACAAGTCCCGTAGGCAACACTAGCTCCAATTCGCCGCGTTGAGCCTTGCTGAAGATTCCAGCTGTTAATCGCGCTCGAATGGTATGCAGCTCAAGCTCCGAGATCTGACCCTTCAGTCCCAGAAGCAATCGTCCATTGATCGACGCCGGATCGTAAATCCCGTCGCGATCTCCAATCAAGCAGTCAGTGCACCCACACAGGTCCAGCAGTTGATACCAGTTGGAACAATTGCGAGCTAGCCGAGTCGCGTCGAATGATAGGAGGATGCCAACTTCACCCAGAGCGATGTCAGCCACCAACTGTTTAAAACCTTCGCAACCATCGATCGTTGCACCACTGCGACCGAGATCGCAATCGATGATGTCGATCTCGGAGTCGTCCCATCCTAGCGCGATCGCTCGATCACGCAACGCGTACTGCATCCGCTGACTCTCGAGATTGGTAATGACTTGGTTGGG
>JBGSJT010000565.1:0-6787 GCA_041741715.1 Pirellulaceae bacterium
AGATGGCCGATTTCAATATCTGCCTTTGTTGGTGATTTCAGAGCGAGTTCTTTCCAACCGTAAAGTTTTACCCCTTCGTTAACACAGACCCACTGTCAACTTTTTCTGGGGAATTCCAGCTCGGCTGGTTCGCTGAGCGAGTCGCTCTCTACGAAGCTGTTCAAGGCCCGCTTGGAGTTGATCGGCGAGCTTGACGCCAAGCAGGAGCAGGGCGCAGTGGTCCGCGAAATTGCCGAACATGACTTCGAGCCACAGTCCGAGGCGCAGGTGCAATCCCAGGTTGTCCGTTTGCTCCACACGCACGTTGCCTCGATGAACCTTGACAACTTTGTCGTACGAACCAAACGGCGATCGGTCGAGAAGTTCGCGAAAAAGGAAACCTGGGCGAAACTTAGCGCTGAAGATCGCATCGAACTCGCCAACGAGGTGGCTGGTTTGCCAACGCAGTTGGAACGCGAATCGGAAGAAGCCAAACGATTCGATATGTTGCTGCTCAATTTGCAGTTGTCGTTGCTCAAGAGCGAACCAGCCTACGAACGATTGCGGGATCAGCTCGTCAAGATTGCTGGCCTACTGGAAGAGAAGCAGACGATCCCGATGGTGGGCAAGCAAATGCTGCATATCCAGGCCATACAAACCGAAGAGTGGTGGCAAGACGTTACTGTTCCCATGCTGGAAGTCATTCGTCGACGCTTGCGTGATCTGGTGCAATTCATCGAGAAGAAAGAGCGCAAACCGATTTACACCGATTTCGAAGACCTGATGGGCGAGGGGTCTGCAATCGAATTGTCCGAGTTCGTCGGGCAAGACACCTTTGAACGCTTCCGAGACAAAGCCAGAGCGTTCCTGCGCGAGCATCTAGACATCGACGCAGTTCGCAAGCTACACACCAACGAAACGCTTACAACGCGCGATCTGGACGATTTGGAGCGTGTTCTGACGGAAAGTAAGATTGGCAAGCCCGAGTATATCGACCAAGCTAAGCAGGAAAACGAATGTTTCGGTATCTTTGTCCGCACCCTCGTCGGCCTCGATCGTGAGGTCGCCAAGAGTTTATTCAACGAGTTTCTAGCCGGCACCAACTACAACGCCAACCAGATCGAGTTCATTAATTTGATCATCAACCAGCTTGTCGACCACGGCATCGTCGAAGTAACGTTACTGTACGAATCACCATTCACCGACATTGCCCCAACTGGACCCGATGCGTTGTTCAGTGCAGAGCAAGTCAACCGCATCATGCAGTTGCTCGAAGATATCCGAGCGACGGCGGTGGCGGCATGACCCTTGCCACTATTTACTGGGATGTCACGAACACGGCCAGTTATCCGCTGCAGCAGACACTCGCGTGCGTTGCAGTGGCGTTTGGCGTCTCACGCGCACGCGCCCGCGCCGGAGATTGTAATCTAAATCCCTGGAATAGCCCAAATCCTCATATACCCCATCGCTCGCAGCAATGCCGTTGATCGGCTATTTGTCGCCATCCTCCAGCATCTCTGCCAGCAGCCCGCGGATCTCCTCAATCGCTAGCTTCTCGCGGCGGGTGTGCTCTCGCTCGTCTTCCTGGTTCTGCGTGGCCTTGACGCTGATATCCGCGAACTTGGCCGGGAATAGGATCGACGTTTCAAGCCAGCTCAGGGCAGAATAGCTCGGCGCGGGGCTTAGGGCTCGCGACAGATCCACCCCGCTGCCGTCTCGCACTCGGAGGCGATTGGCTGTCACCCAACTGATCTCGACTTGTAGCGACGCGTTGGCTGGCAGTTGCGGCCAGCCAGCGGGAATTTCGCTGAGCCCTTGGACTCGCGTATCTATAGGCTCTTCCGCTCGAATGTCTGTTGTCGATGCCACGGCATCTGTCGGCGGATACGCTTGTTCCATTGCCTCCCACGCGGCATCTGATGCTTCGTCTCGCTTCATACCCTTTGAGCGGAAGTCTCTCAAAGCATCGTCCTTAAATTTGGTAGCCGCGTCCCAACATCCTTCCCGCCGTAGCCTTTCCGTCAGCGCAATTTTCGATTCGTTCACTCTATTGCTCCTGGTTAAATGTCTGTTTTGAAATTCTGATTGTTTATTACGGATGTCTGTGTCATTGCCCCCGAAACGCAAACCGTTTGGTACTTTCAATCCAGGCGCTTATTACGCAGGAGTCCCGCGACACCCGGCCCATGCCGGATCGTTTTCCGGTGACTGACGCGATGACAGTCGCAATTATCGCCTAATCTTGTGATCAGCAAGGATTTGGTAGCACCCTAGCTCATTTTCGTAGTTCCTTCGTCGTTCAAACACCTTTATCGCTGAAATGCCGCCCTCTATGGGCCAAACATAGCCCTCTTGCCCGCAGCCGAAACTAGAATTGAACTCGGGTATTCGCCCTTCGGATTTCCTACAGTATTCACTTGCTTTTGCCCTGAATTGAGATTCTGACAATGTCCAGCTCCCGAAAACAACATTCTGCGAATGTCGACCTACGCATGATGATTGAGGGACGATTTCTAGGGCTATCCCAAGTCGGCCCCACCCATGCAATCCTGGAACGGGCTACGACTATCCCGCCCGATACCTCCGCTTCGATTGAAGTCATCATTGATGATAAGACTCTGAAGCGTGAGGTAATGCTATACGATGGGGCTAGCGAGACTTCGAGACGGGTAGAGTTCTTCTAACGAACTCCTTCCCGAGCCTCATTGAGAATCTGTGATTTCAATAAGGCGGGCAGCTCGGGCCACAGCTTGATCAGCTCGGCCAAATCGTCGGGGATTACACCGCCGGTTACACCGCCAGAAACGCAATTTGCGTATTCGCTCGGTAAATCGCCGATTGTTCGGACCCTTGCGGGGGTACTAGACGACACGAAAACCCTTGTTTTTACAGGGGTTTTTGCATTTGCTACCCGCCTATCCTTGGGGGTTCTCGCACCTTCTGCGTCGCTTTTTTGAGCCGCTTCCCCGTCCGCTGAAATTGATCAAACGAAGCAAGACTGGGTTGTTGTAATTGCGCAAGCTAGGATCCAGACATTCTTCTCCCTCGCTACTGTTCCTTCAGAAATACGGGGGAGAAGGCCTGGAAATGAAGGGGGCCAGTCTTGCGAAATCGCTGACTTGATCGCGATTCATACGGCCTCACCGCAGCAATCTGAATAAAAATTCCCGCCTTCTTCTGAATCTGTGGTGGGCCAAAGCGGCAACAAGTCGCACGTACTCCAAATTTTGAAATCACTTTCGATAAGTGCAATGCAAGCCAGGGACACAGTTCCGCAACGGGGATGATCAGACCACTCGAAGACGAGCTGTGACCCTACGTCCGAGTCACGAGCCCGAAACGTGGTGCGCGCTGGTCAGTAACTTTGGCAAAGTTATTCCACACGGTGGCCGGTCGGCCACGGACGATCGACAGTACCCGGACGGGTCCTCGCCAGCAGCGACACCGCATGCATCGTGAAGCCCGCGAGCCACTGACCGTTTGATCTGCCGCAGGCAAATGTACTAGCTCCGCTGAGTCCATTCTTTTTCCCGGCTAGGTAGATTCTCTGTCTGCCGTATTTCGTGCTGCGTCGTCGCGTCGAACTCCCGTTGCAAATTCGCTCGATTTTTGCGCTCTCGCTACGGCGATCTGATTACCGACTGATGAATGTGAGCGCATTTTCGGTAGGCACTTATATTTCACCTACTACGGGTGGCCTGTAGCTAGCTGCTAAACTTGAGTGTCCCCCGACTCTGCTTTCCCGACTCTGCTTCTCAAACTGCGGTCGGTCGATGCAGACCGCCAGCTCGAAGCAAATCTCCAAAACCGCAGCGGTCGCCGTCACCTTGGTCATCTCAGCAACTTAGTTCATGACCCATGACGGTTCGACATTGGTCACATTTTGGTGATCCAAGCAAGAGGTCAAGTGTTGTCAGATTGACAGCGGATTTGCCGCTGGTCGGGGTGGTCGGGGGTTCAGACCGAAGCAGTCCTTTGGCGAGCCGCTACTCCCATTCAAACGAAACTTAATGCAGTCTTTACAGAAGCTTCATAGGCTAGCTGGGCGCTCATTGTTAAAATCCGCCGTAACTTTAACGGTGGGGAGATAACAATGCGGGTCATTAAATTGGTGCTGCTTCTTTCTTTCAGCTCGGTTGTAGTGGCGGAAGAAAAGCCGAATGCTCTCCGTTTTACGCGCCTGTTGCCAACTGAAGCTCAGTCGAAATTGGTTGAAGAATCAAGATTTGCTTATCAACTGCCGTCTGCGGCCGGAGCGGTCTTCGAACCAGAATTCGTGAGCCCAAAAAATGCCGAAATAACTTGGGATGCGAAGGAAAGAGGTCTCCGATTCGAAGGCAGTCCCTGCAAAGACTGCAGCGGATTCACCATAGCCGGGATGGTGACGGCTTCTTCTTCGA
The DNA here is from genome assembly GCA_041741715.1 of Pirellulaceae bacterium. GTDB lineage: Bacteria > Planctomycetota > Planctomycetia > Pirellulales > Pirellulaceae > Aureliella. The sequence continues at coordinate 4,380 of JBGSJT010000565.1, forward strand.
CACCGCTACTCCAACATTGTGATAAACAAGGCAAGCACTTATTGACGCTGATGCGTGCCTGGCGTGGTTCGTTCCGAATATCGTTTCAGACGACTCTTGGTGAATGGCGTGTACATCAAATCCCTATCCTTCAGGCTCATCCTGAGGCTCCGCTATTTTTTGCAATGTCTTACAAGGAAGGCGAGGACACCGAAGATTCATGGCTGCGGGTTGAATTGGGTGACAGGCGTTTTCGCATTTCCTTCCCCGGTAAGTTGGCAACAAGTGAGGACGGAACCTTGTTGATCGGTGGCTGGAGTTCCATGGTTTCCCAGTTTGCCATCTTCGAGCGTACACTTTCGACGGATGAGATAGCTAAGTTGAGCGGAGTCTCTTTTGAGCAGGAGGTTGCTCTTCAGCCTGCCGATTTTGAGCTGGAAATGTTCTCACTATCCGGGCCACGAGCGGCGGTCAATAAGTTGCGATTTAGCCGGGATGGATCGCGATTGGCGGCGGTAAGCGACGATGCAGCAATTTGGATTTGGAAGAGCCCCAATTTCGAACTCGAGAGTTCAATACCAGTCGAGTTTAGCACTCGCGAGGTCTGCTTTTCAGTCGACGACAAAATTATCGCTGCTTCTGGAAAAGCTCCACCGCATCTCTTCGTTGTCGAAACGGGCACGTTGGTGGGTAGGAAAAGTGAACGTGAGAAAATGCCGGACACCCTCAGCGGCGAGTGCCAGTGCATCGAATTCGCACCAAGTGGAAGTGATGTTTTTTACTCGCTTGGACGAACCTTCCATAACTTCAATTTCTTGTCACGTAAGATGAACGGCACCGCCAGCATTCCGTCGGAAATGCGTGGCATTGCTATGTCCCCTGATAGCAAGTTAATCGCATCTACCCATAATGGGGCCGAGGTGATTTGCTGGGATCGCGAAACGCTTGGGAAAGTGCACAGCTATGAAGGGCACAGCGACAAGGTCTATGACGTCTCATTCTCCTCTGATGGCCAACTGCTCGCTACATCGTCGGGGGATCAGACAATTCGGATATGGGATGTAGCAACGACAGAGTGTCTCGCCATTCTTCGTGGACACAATGAGGGCGTTAAGTCGGTGGCATTCCATCCCACAGAGAAACTCCTAATTTCCGGATCTTACGATCGAAGCGTACGAGTCTGGGAGTCACAAACCTGGAAGCAGGTTTATCTGATTGAAAATATCGCAGCCAACCATGTTGCGGTTTCACCAGATGGAACTTGGATTGCTTTTGGAGGCGATTATCTCTCACGAACCTATCCCAACGGCCATGCGGAATCGTATGCAATTACGCTGCTGAAGACGCATGAGCTCAAGGATCAGCTAAGAAAAGGCCTTTGAGAAGAAGTCTGCTTCAAGAAAGACTAAAGCGTAAGTCACAAAATTCGGCTCAACCACCACCCCCACCCAAGCATCCGCAGCAGCAAGGCCTTGGTTCGATCTGCGTCGGCCACATTATTCGACGCGACATTGCCATTTCCTTTCGACGAACGATCACAGTGTTGCTGTCAGAGGGTGCTTGAAAACCGGTCAGTGTTGCATCAGCTGTTCCAACTTGCGTCGGTAGCGCGGGTCCTGAGTGACGAAGAGAGAAGCATCGGCCCGGCGCTCGAATTATTCTGAACCTGGGACTTACAGCGACCGAGCTGACATGTGGCCGCAACTTCACTCAATTGGAAGGACGCATATCTAAGGTCTTCTACTCAAGTCGCTGTTCGTCCCGATCGTCGAGAATAGTGGTCTCGTGGAGAGACTTTTTTGAAATCTCAGGCTTGCCCTCTGACAACCAGCTGCTAGTTTCATCAATTCTAGGTAAGGATCTCAAGGAAGTGTAATCCACTGATGATAAGCTTTTTGTCCGATTGTTTGGCTCGCACCAGTCACCCCAACCGGGGAGTAGATTCGTTTCCAAAATAGGTTGCTTAAGTTGGAAACTCCGCGACTTTGATGCAACGCCAAGTACGAGGGCGCCGCGCGAAATTTAGCAGTCAAACTGACGTCCGTCCGTTCTGCCATAGAACGCAAAGGAGGGCGTGGCATGTGTCGTCAAGTGCACATGACGCTGCCTGGCGGTTCGACCTGAATTAGATAGGTAATTTACGACCAACACCGAACTCCCAACGTCGAGCATCTCTTACCACCCGCGCAATGGCATGACGCGCCATATGGCGAGTGTTAGGCTGATGATTTGGTAGTACCAACTAAAGGTTCGACTTGCCAGACCCGTTTGCACCCGTCACCACGTTCAATTGTCCCAGTCACAAGATGATCGAACGAATTGACCTTCACCGCATGCGTCGGGCAGCTAACTTTCTTAGATTGAAGAACTGCGTGATTCTGCCCACCAGCACCCGACTCGATTCGAACTCAGATTGGTCGCATGAGTCC
>JBGSJT010000566.1:0-5090 GCA_041741715.1 Pirellulaceae bacterium
CCCTTACGCAAGCGTCCTGGCCGAAACGAACCTAGAAAGATAAAACGACGAAACGGCAAATACGAAAGGTTGAAAATGCCCCGCGACCAAGAAAAAGCAGCACTTTCCCCTTAACCTTGCGACATTCGGGGCAAGCCCGAAACGGAAATCGACGGAGTTTTATTTGCGACTGAAGAATTGGTCTCAACACCGAACTTTAAATACCCCAGCCTCAGGCTCACTAAGAACACGTTTCACACTAAATCAACAGCCCGCAAACCATCGGGTATTTTGCTGAAATCGATTACAAGAACCGTAGGGCTCGCACCTTGCCGCTCACAAAGTGAGTGCCATCTGTTGCACCCTGTCATCATCTAACGAATTAACAATGAACCTGCTGTCGCTGCTTGCGCTCACTCTCTCGGTCTTGGTCTCATTGCCGCTACTGGTATTGGCTTGCGAATGCTTTTTGGCATTGCTCCCGGCCAAGAAACGCGTTTTGGGAGAGCGGAAATCATGCGCCATCTTGATTCCCGCGCATAACGAAGAACTGGGCTTGGGCGCGACGCTTCAAAATCTCCAGAAACAAGTCGTGGCGGGCGACCGAATCATTGTCGTCGCGCATAACTGCACGGATGAGACGGCCGAGATCGCCGGCCGTTTTGGAACTGAAGTCGTGCTCAAACATGAATCCGACAAGCGAGGTAAGGCATTCGCACTGGAAGCTGGGATGGATTATCTCAAGCAATCCATTGAAAACGGCGTTCCACTCCCGGAGATTGTTGTGATCGTGGACGCAGATTGTCAATTTACGGAGGGAGGATTGGACTCGCTCGTGCGGATCTGCGGAACTGGGGAACGGCCTCTACAGGCACAATACTTGATACACCCCAACGAAATCAGCACGCCTTTGGGCCGCCTATCAGCCTTCGCTTTTCTAACCAAGAATCGCATTCGACTGCGTGGACTCGCCCGACTTGGGTTTGCCGTTCCATTAACGGGGAGCGGCATGGCGTTTCCTTGGGGGCTGATCAAGGAACTGAACTTGGGGACCACCGAACTAGCGGAAGATCTCGACCTAGGCTTGAAGCTAGTGCTTGCCGGACACAGTCCACAGTTCTGCGAAGCGGCACGGGTAGATAGCTTTTTCCCGATCGCTCAGCAGGCAGCCGACGAGCAGCATGAACGATGGGAACATGGCTACGTGATGCAAATGATTCAGCAATTGCCGGTACTATTCCGAGCGGGCTTACGAGGTAATTGGCAAGCCTGGGCGGCAGGCCTGGATCTGCTGGTCCCACCGCTTTCGCTGCTAGTTATGCTGGCCGGGCTGGCGGGTTTCCTGTTGACTGCATATTTTGCCTACAGCCGCAATCTACTGCCGATTGCCATCCTGTTGGTGAGTTGTACGTTGGCCTCGATGGCGATGTTCCTGATTTGGTTTCGCTTTGGCCGACAGACCATCACCTTGTCGCAAATCCTCTGGATTCCGGCGTATGCTGCGCGAAAAATTTCGCTCTACCTATCACTACCCTTCACCGCACTGCCAGAATGGAAGAGAACTGAGCGAAGCAGCAACTCCCTTCCGCTGACTTCCCAGAAAGACTGATGTTAGGCCCAGTTGCTGGATAAGGGTCGCTCGAAGCGCTCTTCGACATGCGAACTATTGGGCACTAAGCTCTATTACGCGATGATGTGCTGACTAGCCGGTGCCAGACCAGCCTGCCGCATGACAGGAGTCACCGTTTGGTTCTGAACCCTGCCGGTAGTATAACCTCGTGCCTGAAGCATTGACCCGAATCGTGCAAACTCATTATCGGGTCGCGCATTCGGGCATCCTTTTCGTAGGCTACCGTGGTTTGAAATGTCAACCCAAGATAAATTATTAACTTTTCGCCGAAGTGCCGTTACACAATAACCTCATGGCACAATCGCAAACAGTAAGCTTCGAAGGGAGGTATCTCCGATTCTTTTTTTGGCAAAATCCAGTTGTTTCGGGAGGAAAGTTAGATGCGTTATCTTTTTTTCAGACTTGCGATTTTCCTCAAGCGGCCGTTCTCGCAATACTCGCGCCGAAAGCGTTTACGAGTATTTCTTAAGGAGATGAAATTGACTGGCGGGGAGCGAATTATTGACCTTGGCGGGTCCGCCGTTTTCTGGGCGGATGTTGAACCCAGTTTGCATGTGACGGTCGTCAATTTGCCCGGTATGTTGTGTAAGTCGGAAATGCCCGCTCATCACTCGTTTGTCTATTTGGAAGCAGATGCGTGCAACCTCGAGCAGTTTCCTGACAATTCTTTTGACATAGCCTATTCAAACAGCGTCATAGAGCATGTTGGCGGCGAATCTCGAAGGAAGAGTCTTGCAGCTGAAGCCAGAAGATTAGCTCCAAGATACTGGGTTCAAACACCCTCGATTTACTTTCCGATTGAGGCACATAATCACATGCCATTCTGGTGGTTCTATCCGGCGAGCGTTAGAAGGTATTTTATCGGGAGATGGTCAAAAAAACTGCCAGCGTGGACCGAAATGATCATTGGCACGACGGTATTGGATTTTAAAGAGTTGAAGGCATTATTTCCAGACGGCTTGGTCTACACTGAAAGAGTCTTAGGTTTCATAAAGTCCTATAGTCTTTATCGTCGCTGACCTAAGTGACACCTGCGGAAAGGTCTGGCAGGCGCTTTTACATTAGCATAGAACAGTCTAAGGATATACAAACACGAAAATCTTAAGTCATAGGGGCTTCTGGCTTTGTGACGATGAAAAAAACACGCCAGATGCGTTCATGCGTTCGTTTGCGTCAGGGTTTGGCACAGAAACCGATTTGCGTGATCTGGTTATGACCAGCGCAAACGTGTCATCCGATAATCGGTATCGATAAAGCTGGCATGCCTACTAGTAAAAATCAGATACTCGAATCGTTGATTGGCCCCTGCCGCTTCGCCTACCAGAACTTTAAATTTGCGGCAGTCTATGGTCCTAGTCGGCTGTTTTGGGTGATATTCCTTTCTGTGCTACAAGCGGTTGCACAACTAACCAACGTCGTTTCAATCGCACCGGTAATCGGTCTAGCGACCAACATGCAGATGGCACGAGATTGGATTGGCTCTCAGCCCGTCCTCAGCTCGCTGAACAAACTATCCGATTACCAATTGCTACTACTGACCGTGATCGCGTTGCTTGCAATCGCGGCCATCAGTACCTTTGTCAACATTTTCGCTGAGCGGAGTCGCGCCCAATTTGCATTTGGATTCTCGTACGAGCTTCGACGTCGTATCATGCAACAGCTACGCCAGCGACCATTTAGCTACTTCGTCGAGAACAACCCAAGTGCCATCATTGCAATACTTCAGCAGCATACGGAAGTGTATGTTGGTAACGTGCTGCTGCAGATACTCGAGCTTGTTACCAGAGTCTTGATCGTGGTCTTGCTGTCAGGCTTGATCCTGGCTACCAACTGGCAAATTTCCCTGATAGCCGGAGGATTCCTGTCAATGACCTACATAGGAATATTTGTGGGACTAGCGAGAATAAGGGAGGAGTTTCGCGAGCGCATGTTCGCGACTGGGGGAAATACCATCCAGCAAGCCACGCAATATGTACAAGGGATCCGCGCCATCCGCTTGCAGGGTGCAGAGGAATATTTCCAAGCAGAGTACTTGAGGCACTGCAAAGACCGCGCCACCGTAATGGGTAGGCAAATAAGTGTGAATACGGCCCCCAAATATGCGATGGAGTTTGCCCTTTTCCTAGTGCTGAGTGCACTTATCCTCTTTACCGCCGGCAAGCCAGAATCGTTCTCCAAATATTTACCCAGTCTGGCATTAATCGGGTTTGCAACTTATCGTCTCATGCCGATCTTGCAGCAGATTTATTTCTGTGCTTCGCAAATCTCCTCGAATTCATTCACATTCGATCTGGTTCGTGACGAATTGCAGGCCAACTATTCAGCATCTATAGATTACGCGTCCGCGCCGCTCAGTCCGATGGAATTTACGCGAGCCATTCGTATCGAAAACCTGGCCTTCCGCTATCCCACCGCTGAAAGTGATACGCTGAGTGGAGTTAATTTAACGATTCAACAAGGTGAGTGCCTGGGGATATGTGGTAGTTCGGGAGCCGGCAAGTCGACATTCATCGATGTGTTACTTGGCCTTCAGTCCCCCACTTCGGGACGGATTGTGGTTGACGATACGCAGTTGAGTCCCACGAATCTAGTCAATTGGCGCTCGATCGTGGGCTACGTCCCGCAGGATATTTTTCTGATTGACGATACGGTGGCCAGCAACATTGCGTTTGGAAAAACGGCGGAAGAAATCGACATGACTCAGGTAGAGCAGGCAGCGCGGCTTGCTCAAATTCATGATTTCATTTGTGATCTACCGTTTGGGTACAACGAGCGGGTGGGCGATCGTGGAGCCAAGTTAAGTGGTGGGCAGCGGCAACGAATTGCTTTGGCCAGAGCCCTATATCACAGCCCGAAGATCTTGATCATGGACGAAGCCACGAGTGCCTTGGACAACGCGACGGAAGAGGCATTGATTCAGGCAATTGATTCGCTCAGTGGAAGGCTGACGATCGTGATGGTCGCTCATCGTCTCACAACTCTCAAAAATTGCGATCGCCTTCTGGCTATGTCCGCTGGCAAACTAACGCCTGTCGCTTCACCAATACACACATAGACCGACGACTAAGTGAAATCTGCAGTGGAAACCAGATCACGCGTTTCAGCTTATGCCGAATACTCAAAGAATATCTTTGAGAACATATGGTTAGCTAGAACAGCCAATCGGCTACAACTACCAAGCAGAAGAACATCGATACTAATTTGATCTTAATTACAGGAATAAATTGGTCCTTCAGACTTTTTGTGGGTGCCTCTCTCCCGCTTCACCAGCAAAGGTAGCTCTGCCGTTCGTCCTCGTCAGCCATCGGCCGCCAGAAGCTGGCGAGCGACCTGTATTGAATAAGTATCGTGCGGGAAATTACTGTCGCAAGTTGCATAGAAATCATAACCCGCTGCGTCAGCAAGGACCAATAGTCAGCGACTTCCCCTCCTTGCTGACGCTGCGGGTTACTATTGTTGCGACAGTTATTTCACGCACGAT
>JBGSJT010000567.1:0-8758 GCA_041741715.1 Pirellulaceae bacterium
AAATCTCTCAATCGGCTGGTAATCAAAAACGGAACACTGCATCAGCTGCAGATTGGTTGATTTGTTGGTCAAGAACATTCCCACCAAATCAACGCCTGTGATTCTTACCGATCCACCGCCGATTTCTTCGCTCGCTATCGCGGCCTGAATCAGAGCCTTACCGCTTCCACAACACAGATCGAGCCAGCGAACGGTGCTCTGCCTCGCCAATCGTCCTTGCAACCATTCCAGAGGATCAAATCCCACTTCCACTTCGTAACCATTGGAACCACGAAGATCCCTCTCACGATTCATGGTGCAATTGGCAACGACTGGCGAGTCTTCAAGCTCATCTGCGTTCAACAGTCGTTTGATGTTCATGCTGATGTTGGCCGAACCGCCAAGTATCCGGAAAATGCTGCCCTACGCGTCCCTACGTTGAAGCTGGGCGGAAACGATCACGAAGTAGGTAAATTCGATCGTGCAAGACCTGGATCTCATATTGGATTAATGAGTCATTCCTTTGCTTAGCCCACTCGCCCACCGTCAGGTATTTGTCGTTTGGTCGCGAGTATGGGTTTCTCTGTTCCCAGTTATGAACCCACTGATGCACATCAGAACTTCGGGATTCTAAAAGAGCCGAACGGCACTCGGTCGTTGCTTCTTGATCTGTAGTCTCATCTAAAACTGACTTCAGTTCAGTATGACACCATGGCAAATCGATGATCGCCAGTGCCGATGCGATCTGAATTCGATTATGCGGAATGGTCGATCGGAGAGCACGACGAATGAGAATTAACGCGCAAGGCAAGTTGAATTCCATGGCAAGAATTGCGGCATCGCTCAAGCCGTGTGACTGTATCTTTAAGAATGAATTCTGCAGGTTTGCGTTTGACTTCAAATTAAGCAATAACTCGGCGACGGTACTCCAAATGTATGGCGCTGGCACGGTACCATTGGGATCAACTCTACTTGATAGATCAGTAAGGTTGTCTGCATACGCCGCAGCGAGCTGTTTCTCTTTGATAATCTGAACAACTCGCGACATTCTGCGGTCGGTTGGCCCACCAAGTACTCTCTTCAATTCGTTGTCGAGCTCTGGATAGTCACAGTCTGCAAGGGCTTGCAACGCGTTGACCTCCAGACTTTGATCGCTATTTCGACAGAATTGAAGCAACCTTTGACGCCGAGCCATCGTGCAAGCATCTGCTCGTGCTTTCTCGCTTTTCAGCATGAACCAATCGGAGACGGCTGTAGCAACCAGCGACTTAACGCGGTCAAGATGCCATCGTGGTTCAAGTTCATCGAGCACTTCACAAAAGGGTCGCCAGTCGAACGCCAACTTGAATACACGATCTGTTTCGTGCCGAACAAGCAATCCTTGCTCTTCTAACTCGGCAAACCCGAGCTCAACAATCTCTGCAGTTGGATAAAGCTCTCGAACCCGAGCCTCAACAAAAGTTGGCTGGGAAAGGGACTCAAGATAGTTAACGTAGAAGTATGGCGTGATCCAGTCGGCGGTCTCGTCGAAAAAATCAACGTCGAGATACTCTCCGCTCAATCGATTGGTCATGGCACAACCTTTTCCATGAAAACGATACTCCCACTCCGTATCACGCGGCACTAAGCCTACCGTTGGACCATCTGGATGGCCCAGTGAACCTCGATGAGCAAGTTCACTTGCATCTCCGCCGAGCCGAAATTGCATACTCTCAAGCACAAACTGCTGCCGATCGCGGTGAAGCACTAAGCTCAATAGTAGCCAAACGGACCAGGGGGATAGCGAGATGGGATCGCTAAGTTCGTTTGGTGATCGTGTATCGGGGACCGCCAATGAGTCCTTGGCGATTCTGAGTCGACTTAGTATGTGATCGGACAGGGGAACGCTCATTTACTACTTCTTGTATTGGACAACGACGATTCTACCAGAGTATTCCTCCATGCCGAGCTGATCCATCATTAGCCTCTCAACCTCCGCCGTCGTGCCACCTCCTGCAGGGTAATCGCATGTCGCTAACCCATTGCAGCAATTGGACTTAAATTGCTTGCAAAATGCTCAAATTCAGGTCAAAACCGATAGTATTCGGCCATCGCTATCATTTTAACCATCGGCAGACAAAGGACTTACGACGTGCGATTGCCCTGCCACCTCCTGTACCTGCACCTATGAGCGGGAAGGCAACAGAGGCGAACGAGTGTTCTCGGGCAATTCGAATTGCATTTCGACAAGACTCACGAATCGAATATTCTGACGCTCGCCACCAAATGCTAATTCCAGCCACGTGGATGATACCCTTGAAAGGCAGCCGACCAGCGTTGGTCAAGACCGCTCCGCCAAGCGGAATCGGTCCATGCTTAACGACTTCGCGGAACGGCTGATAACCAGCCCGCTTTTTGATCGCTCCAGAGACGCCTTGCGGTAGCAAGAGCCACCAGGGAATGATATTGCGATTCCAGGCGTTGACGATTACCTCGACGTCCTGATTGAGCAAATCACCGGTAACCAATTCTACTGCTGCCATGAGACGGTCGTCCTCAATTTTGTTCTGGGAACTCAATGAACGAGAAAGGAACAGCGTCAGTTAGCCAAACGCCATTGGCCGACAGGTAGAAAGCGTGACCAGATTCGTGCATCGCGTTTGTGTGAATTGTCAAAATCACAGGCTTACCACGACGAGCCCCAACTTTTTTTGCGGTTTCGATATCAGCAGACAAATGCACATGATTGCGAGAGCGTTTAAGCAAACCTTGCTCGCGAATGCTGTCCACAAATGCTGCGACTGTCCCATGGTAAAGAACATTAGGAGGCGGGACCGGCTCAAGGTTGAGTTCCACGTCGGGACAGAATGTCCTTGGTTGGCTCGAATCTTTAGTCCATCTTCACTGAGAGAGAACCGCTTCTTCTCGCACGTCGCGACGACCTCGTGCAACAACTCCAGGGACAACCGTTTCCCTTCACGATTGGCATTCTCGATCAACTCGTCGATCGACAACCACCCCTCGGGGTCCAATTGCATGCCCACAACCTCCGGCTGATGCCGAAGCACGAGGCTGAGAAACTTGCTGGTCGACGTGAGGTGCTTCATAAGACTGCTAACCAATCCCCTCTCGAGTGATGGCGTCCAACGAAAGGTAACGATCTGCGTTTCCGGCGCTTCGCCATATGAAACCATTGCTTCCGTCGTAGCGCACGCTTTTGCCAGTCGGCAAATGGAACCAAGCACGTCCTTTAGGATTGTCAGCACTTTGCATGTTGGCAGTTGCAAGAGTTATTGAAGGTGCTACGTGATTGGCTCGCAACCATTCGAGCAACCGCCACTCGGGTTCTGTCTCAAGTCCAACCTCACTCATCATCTGTGCTCGCTGAAGGCCCAATCTAGTCGTCCATCGCCCATTGGGCGGCATCGTTTCATGGGGAGCTACACTTATCGGTTTGGAAAGCGCGCGTAAGGGACCTAGTCGGTACAACACCATTAAGTCGCTTTGCCTCGAAGGCCAGGGAGTTGGAATTTCGGATCGATCGACAACTTCGATGTGCTCAACCTCGGCAACGTAACGAATGCCGTTCGGTTCCCGCATTCCCACTGGGATGTAAACTGCAACCTGCTTGACAAAGAGCTGCCGACGTTGGGATTTGGTACAGGGCCGGTAATACATGCGTTCTCGTTTGATCCAATCCAGGTGCTCCTCAGATCCGGGCGACCGCAGGACACCGATCAAGACAGGTTCGCTCGCAGCCACTCGCCAATCTCGCGCTCTTTCATCTGCAAGTGAAGCAATCGCTTTATCCGCCAACGACCATCCACCACGTCGTAGCGAGTTCAAGATCCATTCTTTGAGCAATTCGCAGTTACTCGGCAATGTTGGTATAGCTCCTACCCCAATGCGCTCCATAGACTTCCAAAGCCGACCCTCGCGAAAACCGGTGTCACCTTCGATAAGATTCAGCGGGAAGAGAGCTGCTGCCTGTACCACAGACCGCTTCAGACTTTCGCCTTGTACTTCGCTGCTCTCGAGTTCCAGAATTGCATCTCGATACCGATGAAGAACGTTGATTGCATCGACCGGTGGTCCGAAAGTTCCAAACTGTTGGCGATACTTCTCCGTGGCGTCCACGCGATACTTTGCATCGCAAACCAACTGAATGCGAGGCCAGCCATCATCTTCGAGCCGGATGAGAATATCTGGCTTCTGCGGAATGAGCGTGGTGTCTTGGTTCGCAAACGATGGATTGTAAAGCAGCGTTACCTTTCGATGACTGCCGGACCGGAACGTTAGCTTTTGACCTTCGCCCTTCTTCAACTGCACAGCCAAGCCGCTCTGTCCAATTCGAAAGAACGACTCTAAGTCACGCGGTGATCCGAACTCCTCACGAATGATGTCAGCGACCTTGAGGTAACTCCAGTACTCGTAAAGAACATCCAAATCCTTAACCGCCAATTTGAAGAGGTCGCCCTCTAGTCGTAACCCCATTCGAAGGAATAGCAGCAATCGGTAAGCTTCGCGATAGCCGGGTGCAGACACGAGTTGTAGCGAGGCAAATCCCGCTGGTGGGTCACCGTCGGCCGCTGTAATTGGCTCAAGTGAAAGGAGCCTAGCCATTCGAAACTTCAGTTGCTTGATTACTTCCAGCGATCGTTGCCTTCGTTCGCTCAATTCATCATCGGACACGAAGAGCGTGGCGAGATAGCCCAGCGTTCGCTGCACATCCTCAAGTTGATTTCGGAGCCAACGATGCTCCATTGTGTCGAGCGTTAGTTCTGGGGGCTTTTGCGATAAACGCTCTCGCACAGTGAGATCGTTGAGCTGCACCAATCCTCCATGACCTTGACCACGACGCACCTGAGATCGAACACGTGAGTCAATTTTGCGGATACGTTCAACCCTAGCCGTTTGCTCGCTACGTATCAGGCCTCGCGAAGGGCGTTGCGCAATGTAATTCAAAGCCTTTTCGAGGTCCTTCAAAATGTGCTCGATCAATACCAGCCACTCGAGCCTGGAAGGTCTCGAGTTTGGATTTGATTTGCCCATTTGATAGGTCGATCGCAAGTATTCATAAGCCAGGCTGGTAAGGATGGACTGCACATCGGCCATGATGTCTTGATAGTCCGTCTCGTAATCGACCTTCGTTGGGAAAACCTCGACTTCGAAATCGAGTTGATGTTGGTCATTTACGAACACCGAAAACAGACTGCGACCGATTTGATTCCGAAAGTTGATAACGCCGTGAACAACTTGCCCATTGTCCTGTCCACTCAAGGACTGTTCGATAATCGGATCCCGATGGCGAATTTGAATGGTGTCACCCGAGTTCTTGGAACGGGCGAAGAATTGATAATCGGTCTGTTCGTAGAGTGGCGGTCCACCTGTGTATTCCAGATCCGCGGCGATTCGATTGGGAACATCAGCACGGGTTGTTGTTTCAAGCACCTGAACCGTTGAGGCGACATTTAGAATCTGTAGACGTCCAAGCACTGGCAGTGAACGAGCCAAGATCGCGTGATCGCGGTCGCGAACACGATCCCAGTAGATCGTAAACTTGCTTGTTGCTAGGCAGAAAAGTCGTCGCATGCTTACAACCAATAAGATGTATAGCCATCTTCAAGCCGTTTCCACATGAGGCACAGTCGGGCAGCAGATCTTGGAAGCTTTGCATCCTCGATGAGATCTTGTCGCCCATCAGCGATCCACCTTTCTACCACCGGGTTCACCTCTTCCTCCAAGCCAAGCGCCTGGCCAACGACAGCAACGCCAATCAATCCCATCAGAGTTTGTCGAATCGAGTTGCTACCACCAACCAAACGAGGAAGCACCTTCATCATCACGGCGAGGTCGAGTGGGTCGACCGTTTCACCGCTCCTCGTACGAAACAGGCCCCTGACCTCTTCTGCATTGATCATGAACATGATGACTTCGTCCCGCGTCCGGTAGCCAACTTGCAATTGGCAATGGATCAAGGAGCGGTTGATCTCTTGCAAATGACTCGTAGCACGTTCTGCAATCAGACGATTTGCCGGCGAGGAAAAATCTACTTCCGATAGACGAGTGGCTTTGCACCTCCAATACTCCATTGACCAAAGTACTGTGGACGCGGCTGCAGTTGGTGATGCGCTCTCGAGGCTGAGATCCACTTCAGACAATTCTATCGTAAAAGCGCGATCCAACACCTTCCGACTGAAACCGTGCGAACTCTCATCCATGTTCACGGTGCCGACGATCCCCATATTCGATGGGAGCACTTGCTCCTGCCACTCAAGAAATTCAAGTGGCAGCTTTTGTGAAATGAGCGCCGTCGATTGAAAACCACCGATTGGTGAGGGCTGGCGATCTTCAATAGCACTGAGCACTTCTGCAAAATAGTGCTCGACGCGAGCCAAGTTCATCTCGTCAATCAAGCACACATGAAATTGGCTTGGATCGCTGGCCGCGTCTTTGGCTTGTTGGAGCACTCGGCCAGGACGAAATCGATCGTTAAGGTCCACATATCCAAGGACCTCCGAACTGTCGGTCCAGTCCGGTCGAACAGAAACGCGTTCGCACTTGCCTGAAGTCAGCTTGGACACAAGGTCAGGCAACTTTGATTTGCCTGTCCCCGAAATACCCGCAAGAATCACGAACGGCTTGGTCCGTAAGGCAGTAATGTAAGTCGCGACCTGCCAAGGATGAAAGATGAATCCCTTGGCAGCGATGGCATCGACGAGTTGTTCCATCGATGTGCTGAAGTCGTTCTCAACTGGAGTCGGTGGATTCATGTTTGGCCACCACCTTTCCGCCAAAGCGTCAAGAACTTGCTGTTGGCAATCAGGTTGCTGAAGTGCTTGCCAATAAGCTTCATGAAGTCGTGCATGGGTGAGGCGATCTCGAATGAGTGCTGGTGTCGGACGGTCGAGCGGAAGCAACTCGAGCGGATCGCGGTAAGCGTGCAACCAGAACAGGTCGTTTGCCATGCGTGCAAAACCCTCTGCCAATTGTTGTTCGTCCGCGCCGTCATGTCCGTGTTCCCTAAGCCTTTCAACAAATCTAGGAAGCAACCAATCAAACTCGAAACGGTTATGAGTTAGCTCGCCATCGCGAATTCCTTCAATGACCAAAGCTAGAATCACCGGCTTGTACAGCGTTGCGGTCTGCATACCACGAACAAGCTCAATGAATTGTCGCGTAGCTTTTTCCGAGTCGTCCAAGAGAACCGCAGTCTTTCGATCAGCAGCCAACGCCATCTCAGCCGACTGCAGATAACTCATGTGCTTCGCAACCGTGTTGTCCAATTCGTCGCGGTTGGCTTGTCCGTTATGCTCGTTCAGCCAGTCGAGCTTGGCGCTGAAGCCAGACTGAGTTACTGATTCTGATTTATTCGAGTCCAATCGACCGACAGTGCAGGCGTCGTTCGTCACCTGCGTGACAACGTATCGTGCGTCGCGTTTGGGGCTCATGAACACAATGCGTTCGTCAGCATAGGTTCGCATCAATTGAAGAAACGTCGATGTGGATTCGTTTGAAGTTGGAATCTCGGCGTAAGCCGCATCGAGCAAAGGCTGGAAGAAGCTACAGGCAGAGTAGAACTCTTCGGCGATGTCAACATCGTCAGTTAGCTGTTCCGGCAGCCAGTACTTCGAAATGCATGCACCACCCTCAGATGTAGCAGCAAACTGAAGCCACTGGTCGAAAGTTTCAAAATCCGAATCGCCGGGCCCAAGCTTCCAACGCTTTCGCAGGGACCAGTTCTGGGAGACGGCGTTGCCGAGATCTCGCCGCAATTCAAGAGGCAGTCGTTGAAGCCCCAACCTCAGTTGAGCCAGTGCCATCTCGCTCTTGTTCCTGGCGTCCGCATTGTTGATCTGACCGGTTCCTGAGCCGAGGCAAAAGCAGATCTCGATACCGGGCCCCCAAACAATCAATGCCACCTGCAGACCGTACGACTTATTCGGCACCGCTTTCGGGTAGATGCAGCACCAAAGTTCCTTCGGTGTGCGCCCGTTCGGGGTTGGATGCGACGAAAACTCTTTAACCTCGGTGGAGCCGGAGTATTTTTTGGCCGCTTGAATAGCTACCTGCTTCAAGCGATTCCATAAATCCTTGATCGCATTGCGATCAATTTCTGCCGCGTTATTCCAGGGCATGCTCTCCTGGAAGCGCGCGAGTAGCTGACAATCTTGAGCGGCGAATTGCATTCGGACCTGTTTTTCTTTTTAGCTTCCCGCCGTTGCTGGCCGTAATTGGAGCCTGGTTGCACAATATGCTATCAAAAAATTGTAGACTTCGGTAGACTTTAGGGCTTCGACTCAGGGTTCAGTAGGACTGGATGATGAAAACAAGACTTAGCGAGTACGTGAAGGTTGCCGAAGCGGCAGAGATTCTCGGGGTGTCGCAGGGAACGGTTCGAGCCTGGGCAGAGGCCGGCAAGATCCCGATGCACAAGAATCCAGCCAACGGTTACCGGCTGTTCAAGAGAGTGGAGCTCGAGCAGTTCTTGGAGATTGTTGACAGGGTCGTCGCTCCCGCAGTTCATCCAAGATGAGCTTGATTGAACTGGATCACACGACGCCAACACGAGAATCACAACCATGTCCACAGAAAAGGAAGCACGTCAAAAGCTGATTGACCGACAACTATCCGTTGCCGGTTGGTCTCGCTCGTCAATGCAGGGCCAACGCGCACTTTGAGATAGATAGGCAATATGGGTAGAGTTGCGCCCGCGGGGCTTTTAAGCGATGATTGTTGGCAGCTTTTACACGCTTCCAGTCGCTTGCGCAAAGTCCGCTATGATGTCCGAGATTCAGTT
>JBGSJT010000568.1:0-9971 GCA_041741715.1 Pirellulaceae bacterium
AGCACCGTCGGAGTTGATCGAACATTTGGCTGAACAATTTGCCAGCTTGCACTGCGACGGTCTGTTTCTCCCATTAGTCGACAACTTAGGCCTGCATCTGCCTGCCCCAGACATCGCATTTCGCATTCGTCGTCAGTCGGAACTGCGATTCTGTGTTATTGACGGTGCGCAAGCGTTTCGACATGTGCCGCTCGAACTCGACCGCGACTACTGCGACCTTATGGTAGCCGGTTGTCACAAGTGGCTGTGTGCCCACAATCCCATGGGCCTGGGAATACTCGGTCGGAACAGCTCGCGAGACTTTATCACCGCATCGATCACTCGTTGGCTCAAGAACGGAACAGTTGATGACCCACTGATGGTCTATTCGCAGGAGCTCATCACCGGCGAGCATTTTCCGTTTGGCGAGACCGCTCCAATACTTCCGCTATTGACCGCCAATGCCGCCACAGTTGATGCGTCGGAGTCAGCGACTGAAGATTCTCCCGAACAAAGTCGCCGCGACGTGATCGAGTGTGTCCGCCAAGCCGGCTGGACTCTTGTCTCCCCTGAGTCAGATTACGCAAGCCGCATTCTGTTCACTCGCCCGGCGCCTGCTCACCGCAAATCAGCCACTGCGTCCCATCATCTGAGGCGGCAACTACTCGAGTATCAAATCGCCGCCACCACCTACGACGGCTCGCTCGTTCGCCTGGCACTTCCCCGCTGCGTCCTCCAATCGGGCGCACTCGATCGTCTGCAGAACGCTCTGCGTCAAATCAACCGGCAGAGAAGCAAGGCACAATTCTCTTAGAAATCAGAATTAAGGTTGGAGTTGATCTCGCTAGCGAGACGGGAGTGCCACAATGGCGAGTTGAGATGGATGCAACAAGAGCACTATTGAGCGTTCTGACCAAGAACACGCCCTCAACACGCCCTCCTGAGCGCGGTGCTGCAGTGGTAGTTGTTGCCAGATTGTCAGCTCACCTTGGGGTTCGTTGGTGCCAGAGGATTGAGCCAAACTCACGTCGCGTTGTCCAACCTCCACAACTTTCCTCCGAAGCCAAAGCGCACGGGATTGGGTGACCGGCGGGAGCTAGAGGCACTGAAGTCGACAACCGGAGCGTACAGGTTGAGTTGATTACCAATCTCGATCGTTGGCGATATCCTCCTCTTCAGCCGTGAAAAAGACCAGCATCTGTTGCGTACTGGGCACCACGAGATATTGCTCCGTCACTACACACTTTTGACTTGCATTTCCATCCCAGCGGGAGATGTCGCTGTATCCACTGCCCTCACGGAACGTTGTAAAACTCGAGTCTTGCGAGATGAATTTACTTGCGTGCCAAGACGACACTGGAGTGCCTCGGACGATCTGAAATATGCCAACACTCTTGAATCCCGGAGAACAGAATCCCCACTCAACCTTTTCGCCACGAATCGAAGCCACTGCACAGGGGAAATCACAAAGCTGCACCCATCGCACAAGCATGCTGGTCAGCGAAACCTGAAACAAGTCACGTGCTCGCTTTACCGCGTCGAGGGTTGGAGCCGCGCGGTTGACTATCTTACCCAGTAGAAACTTTGGCATCAGCAATCCGCTTGAAAAACTGTCGGCTTCCCGCTCAACCATTCGGCTTGATCGAAACTCGGTTAGTGATCCGTGGGCACCTCCTCCACCAATCAAATAGCTGCGATGGTGTTCTTGGAAATAGTGTCCGAGCTCGTGCCCAATCGTGAACAACACCTTGGGATGGTGCTTTCCAGTGTGTAACCATTCGTCGTACTTCGTGTTGTAGAACAGCAGAAAACTGGGACGTTGAAACTCAAGGCGTCCATCAAAATCATTGGCGAAGTTGTCTCCAAAATGCTTGATTCTTCCCTGCTCATTGCTAATGACTAAGAACGGATCGACTGGTGGCTGCAAGAAGCCCGCTTCCTTGGCGATTTGCTCACCCAATTCAGCGGCCTTCCGCAACTTCGCCTGTTCAATTTTCCATTCAATCGACATCGTTTTCTGTTTCGTCATCAATGTCCTGCTCTTTCGCGCGCTGGCGATACGCCTCAAGCTTCTTTTTCACATCGTCTGACTCCACATCGCCCTCTGACCGGTGCAGCGCCAACAACTCTTCCGACTCGGCTCCGTCTTGAACAGTGGTGGTAATGTCAAAATCCGCCGAATCGAAACTGCGTCGGATTTCACTTCTTGATTTACCAAGGATGCGCTCGACGATTTCCGAATCGAGCGGGCCTTCATCGAAAGCATCCAGCACTTTTCCAATCTCTTCATCCGATTGCGGTCTGAATCCCGGTGGCACAAGCATTCGGTGCAAGTAGTCATTCATGTTCTCGTTATTTGCCATCAGTCTCTCCCTCCGGCGGCAACTTGTACCCAAGCTCTTTCATTTTGGTGCGAATCGTTTTCCATGCCCGACTTCGGTAACCACGGACGGAACCCAATGCGATTCCAAGTTCGTCGGCCAGCTTCGCTGAGTCAGACACGCGGTCTTTGGCGAGGGCATCTGACCAGATAATTCGTTGTTCCTTCTCGGGCAATTGGCCAATAACCGCTTTCAAGTCAGCTATTTCTTTTGCCCGCCTCTTCTCTCGATCTTTGCGTTGGCGTTCAGTCTCAACGGCGGGCGGCAAATCTTCTGGCAGCAAGTCAAGATCGTTATCTTCGCCAAAAGCGACCGGCAGTTGCTGAGCCTGCTTCCAGCCAGTTTTGAATATGTCTCTGGCCGTGTTGTCCGCAATCTTGAAAAGGTAAGGTCGCAGCTTGCCGTCTTCCTCCTTGTACTGATGGCGCCGTTTCCAGAGCTTTCCGATAGCGATGCTCAAGACATCTTCAGCCTCCGCGTGATCGAAGTCGTCATACTTGGAAACTAAAAAGCCGATAATGCTTGCGCCATACTGTGTAAGGACTTCTGCGAGCGCGGACTCATCGTCATCCATTAACCGAAGAGCCAAATCGACGTCGTCGACAGTGGTTGTATTTGCAGTCTTGTTGCTCAACAGTTTTGTCTCCCTTCACTAAGGATTACGACTGGGCGCTACATCCCGGAAAACCGCCGAAAATTCAGGTTCTGGAGAAATTTAAGACCCTGCGTGGGTCGCCGCAAATGGCCGCGTCCCTCATTTGTAACGCTTAGTCGTAGTAGTTGGTAGTGGCAGTGAGCAGACAAACTGTAGTTGCAAAGGAACAGACTGATGTTGATCATGTTATTCAAATGCCAAATGTGCGGCCATCGATTTGAAATCGCAGTTTACGATCGAAGAGACCCAGATGAAAAAAACATCCCGGGCCGTCCGGTCTGCTGCGAGCGATGCAGCAGCGGTCGACTGGAGGAGCTACGCGTAGCCCGCCGCGCAGGCTAGATTGCATTCCTGTCTCAAGGTACCAGGTTGTTGACAGCCCCATTTCCCATTTCCCATTTCCCTTTACCTGAATGAACTCATGGCAGAGCTGTTTTTTTCGTATTCTCATAAAGACGAGTCTGTTCGGGACGAACTGGAAACGCACTTGGTGATGCTCAAACGACAAGGCGTAATCGACACATGGCACGACCGCAGGATTGTCGCTGGTGATGAGTTTGATGGACAAATCAGCGAACGGCTGGAGTCCGCAGACATCATCCTGCTGTTGGTCAGTCCCTATTTTTTAGCCTCGAACTACTGCTATGACGTCGAATTGACACGCGCGATGGAAAGGCACGATAACGGGGCGGCTCGCGTGATTCCGGTGATCCTTGATCCATGTGATTGGCATTCAACACCGTTTGGAAAGCTGCTGGCGATGCCTAAAGACGGGAAACCGATTTCCAAGTTCCCCAACATGCACGACGCTTTTCTGGAAGTCACCAACGCAGTTCGCCGGGCGGTCGCACCACCAGTCGCGACCAGTCTGGAGCGTAAAAGCCTCGTGGTAGGACAGGAAGCAACTCTAGTCCCTGAGCGACCGCGGTCAAGCAACCTACGCGTTAAGAAGAAGTTCTCTGAGTGCGACAAAGACAAATACCGCGAGGAGACCTTTCAATACATCGCCCACTTCTTTGAGGGATCACTGAGTGAACTGCAGTCGCGAAATGAGTTTATCGAAACCGCGTTCAAACAGATTGATGGAAACACGTTCATCGCCACAATCTATGAATACGGTGCAATTCGGTCGGAGTGTTCTATCAGCCTCTCGAAGAGCTTCGGAGGCAGATCGATCGTCTACAGTTCGGACGCGTCCAGTCGCGGCGACTCGTTCAACAACATGTTGTCGGTCACCGACGATGGCACAACTTTGGGTTGGTCGACATCGATGATGTTTGGACATCTTGACGGTTCTGATGGACAGTTAACACAAGCTGGCGCAGCGGAAGCTTTCTGGTCAACGTTGATTGCCCCATTACAGCGATAGACCTGCAAATCAACTAATCAACTTCCTTGGACAATCAGACAATTTCTTGCAACGGAGTAGCAATGTCCATCAGCTCTCGGACGAAATTTATTCTTTGGACTCGGTCAGGCGCCCGATGTGCATTTCCTGATTGCCCATGCAAACTTTACGAGGAAGCCAACGAAGAAGATCCTGACATTCTACTTGGTGAAATGGCGCACATTGTTGGTCAAGGCGATGATGGCCCCCGTAGTGACAAGCCGATTCCCGGCGGACAGATCGATGGCTACGAAAACCTGATTCTGCTTTGCACCAAGCACCACACGATCATCGACCGACAGGTCAACAAGTACACCGTCGATCGACTGGTCCAGATGAAAGCAGATCATGAACGATGGGTCGATGCGAGTCTGACCTACGAAGATCGATTCAGAGAAGTTCATGAACCGTGCGAATTGCAGACAGAGACGGTCGCGAGCACTCTTCTTCCAGTTGAACGAATGCCGAGGATTGTCTACTCGGCCCCTTGCACCTCTAAAGAACGAATTGTTTCAAAAGGCATGGGGCGTTCGCCCGATCCGAAACTGATGCTCCCGTTCATTGTTTGTGGCAAACGGCTTTACACGTTCTTCGATTTGTCCCGCAGCGATAGTCCATTCGCTGACTTCGTCGATTTGAACGAGTTCGACGAAGAGGATGCCTTCGAGTGCTGGTGGCCTGACGCAGACAAACTTCGCTGGTACGTCGATTTGTTGAATCGTTGTTTGAACAAACTGACAGGGCGGCACGGGTTGATGTTGGATCGCAAACACAAGCGATACTACTTTCCACCAGAAGACGCAAATCAAAAGCGACAGGTGGTCTACCTCACACTCAGTGGTCGCAAATCGAAATTGAGTGTTGCGTGGGAACCGACTCGCAAGATGACTGGAGAGGGCAAGGGATTCTGGGAACACCTTGCCGTTAGTTTGCGTTTTGAAAAAGTTGATTCAGCAAGCTGGTGTCTCTCTATTCGTCCGGAACGCCGGTTTACTAAGGATGGCAATGTTCCCTTGTCGCCAAAGCGTACAACCAAGAAGGCGACCAGCCGCAAATCACGTATGTTCAATGTCGATGTCCGCAAAGAAGTTCACTTCTGGCGCGATTTCCTGAGCGATGGAGACCCTCGCATCATCTTCGATTTCGGCCAGCAGTCGATTGTTGTGCCGACCGAGTTCATTCATCCGACGGTCCAATGGCCGGGCGTCTTTGGTGACATGCCGAAAGAACAATCGATCGAGTACTCAGACGATTTATTCTCAGCACATGCATACTCACAGATTCTGGACTACGAAAAGGTGGTACTCAAGGATGAGGAATAGCACTCAATCACTTAGCGGCCAATTGGTCGCGCCTCGGGTAACTTGCCACTATCACGAAGAACCTCAGCTGGTATTCGGTTGTGGGCGTGAACATGTTTCGCCACAAGCAGGCATTTCGCTCTTCGGGCCACGTTACGTTGAATCGCCAACGCGGCATCCGGCAACGGCCCGCATTGGGCTGATCGGAAGCGGACGATCGATTGCATCAGCGGAACAATGGATCAAGGAATGCTCCACCGGTGTAGCTGGCGACGGAATCAATCGTGACTTTCCAGGCTATCAGGAAGATCGCGGGTTCTTCACACGCCCAATCATGGACGCTGGTTGGCGGGAGTCGATCACGACGAATGAAACTGCAGCGATCGCTTCGCTAAAGCGCCGTAGCGACAAATTTGAGGAGTCTGTCAAGCTGGTTTCGGACAAAATGCGATTGCTTGCAGAGAAGGAATCAGAGCCGCAAGTGATTGTCTTGGCACTGCCCGACGAATTGCTGCGACATTGCCGAACCGTCGACTATCGCGACGACAAATTGGGTTCCGTTCACCGCGATTTTCGGCGAGCAATCAAAGCAGAAGCGATGCGGTATCGAATTCCAATTCAGATTCTGCTGCAACATACGAGTGAAGCGACGCCAACATCGCGAAATGTCGATCACAAGTCACGATGTGCTTGGAACTTCTTTACTGGTCTGCACTACAAGGTGGGCGGAACACCATGGGGGCCGAAGTTGAAGTCGCCGGGAACGCTCTACATCGGTGTCAGCTTTTTTCCTCCGCTTGGCAGGGCGTCTGGATCGATGCAGACGAGTGTTGCCCAAGCGTTCGACGACAGCGGCGAAGGAATTGTCTTGCGCGGAAAGGACTTTCGATGGGATCAATCGCAGATGGGAAACAGTCCGCACTTAGATGAGGAACAAGCACAGGAGTTGATTAGCGAAGCACTCAAGCGATACCGAGACGAAACCAAGCAGACACCTCGACGTGTCGTTATCCACAAGAGTTCACGGTACTGGCCGGGTGAGTTACTCGGTTTCCAACGCGCCGTATCGACCGTTCCGGAATACGATTTGGTGTCGGTCTGGTCCAACGACCGCGTGCGACTGCTCCGGCAAGCATCCTATCCAGCATTGCGAGGAACCCAGTTTTCCATTGGTGAGATAACCTATCTTTGCACAACAGGCTACATTCCATCGATGCGAGCCTTCCCTCACGGTCATGTACCTTCACCGCTACAGATTGCGGATCACCACGGCGACGCTTCGATGCACCAGATTTGTGCAGAGATTCTGGCTTTGACGAAGCTAAATTGGAATTCCGCATTCTTCGCCGCAGCCGAACCAATCACGCTGAAGTTCTCGCGTGCTGTCAGCAATGTAATGCGTGAGATCCCGCCCGACGTAAAGCCGTTACCGCAGTTCAAGTTTTACATTTGAGCATTCACTTTTTGAGTTCGTTTCGGCTGCAACCGGATTCGCACGATTGGCCTCTCATCGATGTCGGATGCACCAGTTGTCGCCCAAGCAAGATTTTCCGTACGACGCGAGTCTCGTGACCCTCAATTGCGCGCTCCGGTGGCTGACGCCATTTGGCGTTTCCGTTTTGACTCCAACGTAACTTGCTGCGTCGTCAACCAAAGGCAGATGAACCGATCGAACGCATTCTCCGTGCGAAGAAGCGCCCCTCTTTGATACATTTTGACTTCGCAAGTTCGTTGGATTTAAGCCTGATTGTAGTCGCTTTTCTTTCCATGACGAACCGTCTTGAGTGGACGGGCAAAGTGGTGCCAGCTGAACTTTGGACTTGGTCTGAAGATTGGGGGCAGCCTCGTGGGGCAATCTCGTCGTTCGCCAGCTGGGATCCCCCTCAAAAAAAGGTAATTCTTGAATCGGCGTAACGCCCTTGAGTTTGTAGTTGAGCGAATACAAGACTTCGCATCAACCATGAACTTAAAGGGGCAGCCGATATGGCGAAACACGAACTTTTTCTGGCTCAGGCGGCCAGCGGTCCCGCGTTGGAGGAATCGCAGTCTACCCATGACGATTTGATGATTCCGCCAGCAGACGAGGCGCTTTCCGACGATCTCTGGCCCTCCCGAGAAGTGGACGCACCGCGCCCGTCGACGGCTAAACACTGGCTGTGGGGATTGGCTTTGGGCGGTGCAGCGATAATCGCTGGACTGTGGTTGCAGCAAGGGGGCGCAGAACAGCGGCACGAGAATTGGCAGCACGTTGCCGCTGCAGCCAATGCGTCCACGGACTTCGCGCACCAGCTCATTCGTTTCGATGGAGCAGGCAACGCACAAACAGTGCGATCGCTGACGGTCACTGGAGCTGACCGAAACCTTCGAGCAACCCAGGAAGTGCGTTCTGCACTCCGACGAAACGATCTGGTAACTGCCACGGCGACTCTGCAGACGGCCCAAGGGCTGCAGTCGGTTGCAGATAACGCGTCGATCGGCTGGCCAGAGCTTCTCCCGGACCTGCCAATGACGGCCGATTTGCGAAACGGACGCGCGGAACTGTTTGAGATCGAATTGTTTGATTGCTGCGACGAAGACGGGGATGTCGTCGAGCTCTTAGTGAACGGGACTCCCTTTGCAACCGTGCCGCTCACCCACGGCGGCAGCGTTTTGGCGATCCCTCTGAATCGCGGACAAAACACGATAACGATGATTGCGACGCAGGATGGTGGTGGCGGTGTCACCGTCTCGCTGCGAACAAGCCGCAGCCAATACTTTGCTCGCTACATGGCTGAAGGGGAATCGCACCAGATGGGAGTCGTAGTCCAATAATGTCCATTCAACGCAATCAGATTGTTGCCCTTTGGAATGATTACTGGTTCTTCCGAATCAACCTGACGCTGTGCGTCATTGGGCTGATCTATTTATTCGGTTAGACCGTCGGACCGTCGGTCCCAGGAGTTCTCTTCGCATGTTTCGTTTCTTTCAAATCCTATTTTACATCTACGTTGCTTGGTGGCTGGTTTCGACGCTCGCAGGGATCCACTGGATTGTGCTGCTAGTCGCAACCACCTTGGCCGGTGCCAACGTAACCGTTGTGTACATGCTTCGCGAACATCCAGCGGTGTTGGTCAGGTTCACAAACGGCAAATTCTGGCGCGGCTACGTAAATTGCGTGTGCTTCTTTACGGGTCAGCCACAATGTTTGGATGGCACTACGGAATCACGGCCGTCTCTGAAATTGCAATCCGCTAACGACTTCGAACTGGCCAGCAAACGCGCCAAGCAGGTAGTGCGTGGGCACGATGATGTAATCGACAGCATGCTGTCGAGGCTGCATGAAAATCTGACGCTGAGAAAGAGCCGAAAGGCAGCAGACCAGCTTGGACCGCTTGCATCTTTCATGCTGGCAGGCCCTGAGGGAATTGGCAAGCGCCACTTGAGTCGCGTGGTGGCCAAGTTGCTTTATGGCTCCGCCCACGTGGAGGTTTACGATTGTGGAAAACTCACGCGAGAATCTCTGTTGGGTACGGTTGGGCAGAAGGGGAAACTGTTTGATATCGTTCATCGGACACCCTGCGTAATGCTGCTCTTTGAGAACATCGAGCGTGCAGACGAAGGCGTCGTAACCGCAATCGTCCAACTACTGAGCATCGGGAAACTGGTCCCCCCTGGCGAAGCGGCCACAGTTGCCTTTCATCAGACAACCATCGTTCTGACAAGCTGCCGGTCTGCGAAGCCCAATGCTGAGCGCGCCCCTGAAACGCGCGAGCCACAGAGCTGGAGAAGCTCAATCGAAATCGTAACGAGTGAGATTCAGATCGATGCCAGGATCGCAGAAGCCGTGACTGAAG
Organism: Pirellulaceae bacterium; assembly: GCA_041741715.1. Taxonomy (GTDB): domain Bacteria; phylum Planctomycetota; class Planctomycetia; order Pirellulales; family Pirellulaceae; genus Aureliella. Next base: position 9,537 of record JBGSJT010000568.1, read on the forward strand.
TTTGTCTCCTATCGTCTCCGAACGACTTGGTGAAAGCCGAAGTGGTTGCCCTCCAGATGCAGAAAGAATGCCGTGACCATGGTGTCACGTTGTCCAAGGTGGCGCCGGAAATTCTCGCTGTCCAAGTCCTGCAAATCGTCGAAGGCGAAGGTTTTCAGTTCGTGCCACAACGCATACAGAAACTGGTTCGCAAGCCGCTCATGGAGGCGACTGCAAATGACACAACCTCACTTTCCCTGCGTATCCGCCCACAGTCCCCTGCATAAAGAAAGAGCAATGATGGATCCACTAGATATCACCGACAAAGACCAGCTCATGAAGATGCTTGAGCAATCTAGAAAAGGCAAATCACGCGTGATCGACCAAGACGCAATTATCAGGCAACTAAGCTATCGAGTGCGCGGTCAAGATCATATTATCCCGGAGCTTTGTAGG
>JBGSJT010000569.1:0-1943 GCA_041741715.1 Pirellulaceae bacterium
AGAAGCCAGGTTATCCAGAAACTCAGCGCCGAGGGATTTGCGATTACTGTCGGTCGAGTTCGTCAGGCACTCATCAACGGCTACGTGCGGCCTCTACCAAAAAAAACAGCCCGCGGTGCCTTTGACTATAGAGCCCCACACTTGCGCGCTATTCGTTGGTATCTAACCCACATCCGACCAGGGCCTCGTCCTGGCAATTTCCAGGAGATTCAAATCTCAGGTTCCGCTGACAGGATGCACCGCCCATCGCATAGAGAGCAGTTACAGGAGGAGCGAGCGCTTCGTTTGCGCAGTAGGAAGGAAGCTGACGCTGCAATCGAATGGTTGGAGCGGATCGCATTGGAACTCTCCTAGTTGCGCTAATAATATCTGAAACTGCATTCAGGGCTTACATTCAAGCCAACCCCACCCGCGCAAGCTGTAAACTATTGAGAGCAAAGCACTTGCGGCTGCTTGCCAGCGAGGGAGGGCGCTGGAACTTATTGGGAAAATATTGGGCATTTCGAGCAAGTTTTTGGAAGTCAGATGCCAAAAACATATGCCAATAAAAGGCCGGGGCGTACTTTCTTATCGGAAGTCTCCAGGCGTCGGCAAGCTTCGAGAACTTGCAGGCTCTGAGCCAATATGACGCTGCTTCACGCTGTTTTCCACGATGCCAGTAGCAGTCCGTTATCGATTTTCTTAGGCAGAGGATCGTGTCGTTGGGAGGCGCCCAAGTTCTGAGACCGTGTCATATTACGGCACCATCCAAAATCTGTGTCTCAGTGCACAGGGCGGGAGAATACTGCGATGATTGGACCTTTTTCCTCACATCAAAATGTCTCTACCTATTGGCTCTCGAGTTCTAGCCTCAACTCTGAGCAAATGTCTTGCCTCAGTTGGAACTGGAATTTCTTTGGTTGTCCGTTAGGGCCTTGTTGACTAACTCCACTCAAATTCAGGCATGCCGAGGTGCGTGAAACGATTGAGGATTTTGCATCGCAACCGGGCCTCGCACTGCTGGTTTTCCGGCAGCCGGTTTTTCAATCCGTCTCCAAGGCACCTTTTCGCGCGATACATGGCCGTTTCGGAGAGGCTGCGACGATGATAACCCACGTCTTCTTTCCACTGTTTACGTCCCACTCGGCGAATGTCGCGAATCGCCTCGTCCCGCGGCAGCGGCGCGGCCGTCGAATTGCCATGCTGTTTGATCCTCGCGTTTCGGCGGGGAGGAATGATCGGCTCAATCTCTCGTTCCTCCAGCACTCCGTAAACCTTCCATTGATCGTATGCGCCGTCGCCACCAAAGGATTCAATCGGATCCGGAATCTGTTCCAGCAAGTCCTCCACCTGATCCGCGTCGTGGCCGCTGTTTTCGGTCAGCACCATCGCTTCAATCTCATGCGTGTCGGGATTCACTGCCAAATGCAACTTCCGCCACGTCCGCCGCTTGCTCACGCCGTGCTTGCGAGCTTTCCATTCCCCTTCGCCAAATACCTTCAAGCCGGTGCTGTCAACGACGATGTGGATGGGACCGCTGCGTCGCGCGACATCGAGCGAGATGTTCAATTTCGCGGCTCGCTTGGCAAGCGAAGTGAAATCCGGAATCGGCACGTCGACCCCGAGCAACTTCATCAGGCTGCGGCCCAACCCCTCGGTCTGTCGGTATGGGAGTTGAAACAACTCCCGCAACATCAGCAAGCATTCGATGGCCGTGTCGCTGTAGACAAACGGCGCGCCGACCTTCGTCTCTTCGTTGGCGTGCTCCCAGTTTTCAAGCACGTCGTCGTCCAGCCACAGCGTAATATCACCGCGACTCACCAACGAATTGTTATACTTACTCCAATTGGTAACTTTGTAACTCGTTTTCGCCTGTTTGGCCATCTGAACGCTCCTTCAAGAACACGGGCAAATCCATTCCTGCACGATTTACGCTTGTTTTGAAGGAATTGTTCGACAAGGCC
>JBGSJT010000570.1:0-2040 GCA_041741715.1 Pirellulaceae bacterium
GATCGGATTCGGGTCAGCAGCGACGACCGGCTGGCCCGAATCCGATCGACGGTGCCTTTAATCAAGCTGGCGACAATCAGCGCAATCACCAGCAGCTTGCCGCCTAGCCAGACATTTTGCACTCGTAATCCGATGATCTAGCAACGCCTGCTAGAGCAAGCAAATCAGCTAGCGTTACTCTAAGGGATTTGCGATAAAGTAAAACACCATCTCGCTTTTCCAATTTAAAGTAATCTCCATCTGACTTGATGTTGAACACTCACCGACCAGCTGGCAGCTAACGACCAAGATAAGCGGCGGTGAACCATCTTGGCATCATCACCAAGATCTCTCAACCGTCCGCTTCATCGACTGGTTAGCTTGCGACATGGGACTACTCCCGTGCAGGTCTCCACAAAGGACCGACCGCTAGAAGAAGTACGAAGATATTAAAGATAGCGTTCGAGGATGTTCCGGACGCTATAGAACCTGAGCTGTCCAGGACGAACCATGCAAGAAGACCCGTAAGGACAGACTTGCGAACAGCTTCGGGCGCAGAGTCATAAACCCACACCGACAGGCACCAAATCATGGCTCCCCAGCCCAGAAGAAAGCCACCTGTAAGCGCAGACAGAAACCGTATCTCTGGTGATGCATAGGTCTGTGCGCCATCAAGGGGCCAACTAAGAAAGTCTAGGGTCCACCTGGCGGGTTCTAAAGTCGTCAACATCGTCCCCAAAAAGAAGATCGGACCAAAAGAACCCACGATTAGAGCAGTTATTTTCAGCCACGCTTTGTGAAGTTTATGAGCGTTGAGTGTCTTTGTTTCTTGGAATGTTTGAGTCATATTCTTTCCTCCATCAAAGTCCTGTAAAATGCAAACACGAGAATTACCTCGTATTTGCACGATACGAGAATTGCCTTGCGTTTGTCAACCTGTAATCTGAAATTATGACCGACAGTTCCCAATCAACTCCAATCTGGCGCGTCCCTCAACAAGCTCGTAGCTGGGAACGATTTCATCGCATTCTTGACGCAGCGGCTGACTTGTTTGTTGAGATTGGCTATGAATCAGTCACAACGGATGAAATTGCAGCGAGAGCCAATACCTCAGTTGGTGGGCTATATCGTTTCTTCCCAGACAAGGCGGCTGTTTTTCATGCTTTGCTCGGTCGCTATCTCAATCAACTGAGAGAACTGTCTGCGGCTCTTCACACAGAGGAAGCAATGCAAGTACCGCTCGACATTTACATTAACCAACTGGTAGACGGGTTTGATCAGTTTGTGAGTGCCAACCCCGGCTTCCGTACGGTGTTCGTTCAAGCTCGCCTAATCGCTACAACAGTTGCAATGAATGCAGCATTCTATCAAGAGCTTGCACAACAGTTCACCGTTTATTTTGCGGCTCTTAATCCGGCTTTAGGGCAAAGTCATCGAGAGCTAATTGCCACAATCAGTGTTGAAGTTGCCTGTGCGCTCGATATCCTCGCTGTGTCCCGCGATCGCACCTTTCAAAACCAAGTTCTAGGCGAAACCAAAAAACTGCTGATTGCTTACTTAAAACAGTATCTTCCAGACTGACTTTGATGCTCCACGAGCAATCTCAAAATACCGCCCCAACCGACAACCTAAGCCAGCTAACGACCCCGTTCACCTGCCGCTAGTAACCTTTCGGACTCAACGAAGAGACTTGAAACGGTCGGTGTGCATGGGCGTTTATGGGGAGACGAGACCTAGAAAGGGGAGAGGAGACGACCATGCATTGGGCGACAGAATTCATGTCTACTCACATATCGCTCGCTCCTCCCCATTGAATACCAGTCCCAGAAAAGCTTATCGTCAGAAAGTGGGAGTACCTGCCAGGACTAGAGGACGACCATGCAACGGCAGTCACTCGATGACTACTCACATATCGTATCGCCTCTAACTCTTTGTCCTATTCACTTTAACGAATTCTCAGGGAACAGGGCTTCAACCTTTTCCATAATCTTTTCGCAGGTGCAGGCGGCAGGGACTCTCCAGTCAAATCAAATCAACGAGACAAATTTACCATGACAACCG
>JBGSJT010000571.1:0-7891 GCA_041741715.1 Pirellulaceae bacterium
TACCTCTAACTCGCTTCGGTGTCTCCGACCTCTGTCTCGAAACGCAGCTCACCCCGCTGCAGAGGTTTGTCCAACCGACGCAAGTTCGCGGAAGCGCGAATTGAATTCGGTCTGGTCCACCTCTGCGGCGTAGCGAGTCAATCGCAGTGAAGTGCTAAGGGCTGAGCACTGACCTGACGCATCCACGCCACTGTGTCTCCATGGTTTAAGATATTCTCCAAACTCCAGCGGAAAGCTGACAAAGGATATCTGGTTGTTGGCCTCTTGAAACAAACTCCTGAGCGCCTTGATACAATCAGTCGGGAAGAGAACTCCCTGTTTAACGTGGCTTAACGATGGCCGATGTAACCCAACTTCTGTCTGAATTTGAATCTGGCGATTCTGCGGCGGCAGAGAAGTTATTGCCGCTGGTCTACGATGAACTCCGCAAACTGGCAGCCGCAAAGTTCGCGAACGAGCGTCCTGACCATACGCTACAAGCGACAGCCCTGGTGCATGAAGCCTACGTGCGTTTGGTGGGTGGCCAGCAGCAGACGTGGGAGAACCGCAGACATTTCTTTGCGGCAGCCGCCGAGGCAATGCGGCGCATTCTGGTTGATCAGGCGCGGCATAAGAGAACGTCCAAAGCCGGTGGCGATCGAAAACGCGTGGAACTCACGCTGGCCGACGTGGCCGCGTTAGGACCTCAGCCGGACATGGTGGCACTCAGCGATGCACTGGCACTACTGGAAACTCGAGATCCGCGTGCGGCTCAATTGGTCAAACTAAAGTTTTTCGTGGGGTTGACGGTTGAAGAGGCTGCGGAATCTCTGGGGATCTCAGTCACAACCGCGAGAGCAGATTGGACTTACGCTAAGACTTGGCTGCGCGGCGCGATTCGGGCAGACGGCGATTACCATCCCAATCAGTGAATTCTAAGAAAATTTCGATTTTCTTCCGACGGTTTTGATCACCAATCTCGCATTGAGTGCTGGGGAACTTTGAAATGCCAACGGAGCCAGATGGTGCAAGACCAAAAACTCGACGAAAAAGCCATATTCAACGCCGCGTTGGCGCTGGAATCGTCAGCTGCTCGCCAGGAATATCTCGAATCGGCGTGCGGTGCTGATCGCGAGCTATTCCAGCGTGTGTCTGAGTTGCTCGAGTTGCAGGCCGAATCTCCTTCGTTCATGGAAGCTCCAGCGGCTGACATCCTGGCGACCCTGGCAATGAGTGCACCGACCGCACGAGTCGGCAAATCGATCGGCCGCTACCGACTCCGAGAACTCCTTGGAGAAGGCGGCATGGGAAGCGTCTATGTCGCCGAGCAAGAGAAGCCAGTGCGCCGCAAGGTCGCTTTGAAAATCATCAAACCGGGTATGGACAGCCGCGAAGTGATCGCGAGGTTCGAAGCCGAGCGGCAAGCTCTGGCGCTGATGGATCACCCCAACATCGCTCGTGTGCTCGACGCGGGGACCACGGACCAAGGCTTGCCGTACTTTGTTATGGAACTCGTAAAGGGCATGCCCATCACCGAGCACTGCGATCGGAACAAGTTGAGCATCCGCGATCGGCTCAAGTTGTTTCTACAAGTCTGCCACGCGGTTCAACACGCTCATCAAAAGGGCATTATCCATCGAGACCTTAAGCCATCGAACGTGATTGTGGCCATGCACGACACGCTTCCGGTGGTGAAGGTGATTGACTTTGGTGTAGCCAAAGCCATCGGTCAGCAGTTGACCGACAACACTTTGTACACGGCCTTCAGCCAAATGGTTGGCACTCCGCTGTATATGAGCCCCGAGCAAGCAGGTTACAGTAGTCTCGACGTCGATACCCGCAGCGATATCTATGCGCTTGGGGTCTTGATGTATGAGTTGCTCACCGGCAATACACCCTTTGACAGAAATACGCTCAAACAGGCCGGCTACGACGAAATGCGACGCATCATTCGCGAAGTAGACCCACCTCGACCAAGTGCCCGAGTCAGCACGCTCAAAGCTGCCGACCAATCCACGATTGCTCAGCAACATTGCGTTGAGCGCAGTAAATTCAGTTTGCTATTGCGCGGCGAACTCGATTGGATTGTGATGAAGGCCTTGGAAAAGGATCGCAATCGAAGGTATGACACCGCCATTGGATTGGCGGCGGACGTACAACGGTTTTTGGCAGATGAGCCGGTCCAGGCGTGCCCTCCGTCATTCGGCTATCGCTTTCGCAAAGTCGCTCGAAAGAATCGCGTCACTATTACAACTCTCGCAGTAGTAGCGTTGACCATGCTCGCCGGCACAGGCGTCAGCGTATGGCAAGCCGTGCGGGCGACGCGGGCAGAATTTGCTACCAACAAGCAGCGTGTGTTGGCGGAGACCAACGCGGAAGAAGCGCGACGTCAATCGTCGGAAGCAATGTTAGCACAGGCGGAGGCGGTGAAAGCAAGGCAGGAAGCGGAAGCCCAAGGTAACGAGGTCGAACGCCAACGCCAGGCCGTGTCCCGCAACCTCTACGTTGCCGATATTCGATTGGGGCTAGTCGACTGGAACGAGGGCAACATTGGCCGACTGTCGTCCAAGCTCATCGGTCATGAGCCTAAGTTAGGAGCAGAGGACCAGCGGGGCTGGGAATGGTACTACCTGCTCGCGTCCATTCATGAAGAAGAGCGAACGTTAATGCAGCATGCCGCTCCAGTAGACTCTGTTAGCTGGAGCCCCGATGGACAATATTTGGCAGTTGGGACGGAGACAGGCACGTGCGACGTTTACAAAGCTTCCGACTGGTCGCTAGCCAGCCAGTGGAAAGCCCACACAGGTTCAGTTTGGGCTGTGACTTGGAATCCTACGGGAGCACAAATAGCCACAGCTGGCGCGGACAATCTGATTCAACTCTGGGAGCCGAACGCAGGCAACAAACTGCAAACACTACGAGGTCACGTTGACCAAGTAGTTTCGCTCGCCTGGGAGTCCAGTGGCTCTCGACTGGCTTCCGGAGGTCAGGATGGGCTAGTAAAGATTTGGAGACTGCCGCACACACCTCAATCACGAAGACTGGTTGGTCACACAGGCGGTGTACGAGCAGTCGCTTGGTGTGAAGATGATATGACGCTCAGATCGCTTGGCGCCGTCGACGGAGCTTGTGCTCTCTGGGACGCAGTTAGCGGACAATTAATCAGCAATCTAGAATTTGCCGCTGTTACTGCCGGCCAGTTCAGCAAGGGTGGGAAACTGCTAGCAGTGGACTCTCCCGACAAAAACCAATTGGAGATTCTCATTCATGATGCGGCTACTGGTGACCTCTTGAACGCTGTCAAACATGAAACGGCGTCTGCCTTGGATTGTGCGTTTTCGCCAGATGACTCCAAATTGGCAATACTTAGCAGCGAAAATCTTGAAATCTTGGACCTTCAGTCGGGGCTTTCAATCTATAAGTGGCTTGGTCAGGCTAACACTGCCCTCTCTTGGTCTCCCGATGGAGGACTTCTCGCTGAGGCCGGCCAAGGTGATCCTAACGCAAAAGTGGGCCCCAATCGATGGGCGGCATGGGTCCATATCTTTGACGTGAAAAGCCCGCAATTCTTAAAAATACGACATGGCAGTAATTGGACCACTGCGACCGCCGTTAGCTGGAGTCCCAACGGCCAACAACTGGTTTCCGGCGACAGCAATGGCGTCGCCGAGATATCCGACTTGTCAACGGGACGCAAAGTAATGAGTGCGCAATTGCATACTGGCAAGATCAGCAGCTTGGCCTGGTCGCCGGACGCACGTCGCATCGCCTCCGGAGGGACGGATGGCACCGTCCGTATCTGGGACCCGACTAACGGCGAAGAACTGCTAAAACTGGACATGCAGCTAGTTGGTGTGACCCACGTTGCATGGTCTCCCAACGGCCAGCGACTATTGGGAACAATGGCAGACGGTTCAATTCACATCTGGGACGCAACGGTTGGTTACCGATATTTCCAAGGCGAAACTTATGCATGCGATTTGCTTAAACGTCGACTCGTTGATCTCTCGAAGCGATGGGAGGTTGGTAAAACGAACGAGTTTCTATTGCAGCTCAATCAAATTGTGGAAGAAACGGAGCCTAAGGTTTCGACTTTCCCGCACTGGGCCATGTCGAGAACGTATGGCGTTGCAACTATCGCTGCAAGCAAGGGACAAGGCCAGGATGCCATGCGAATTCACAATGCGCTCATGCGTATTTCCAAAGATGAGGGCAAAACGCGGCACCGACTTGCTTTAGCCCTTTACGATGCAGGTCAGCTCGCCGACGCGATCACCGTTTTCAAATCGTTGATCGTCGACGACAGGGATGATCGTTTGGCACGGAATAATCTTGGCATAAGCCTCAGTAGTTCAGGTCGGTTCACTGAGGCCATCGAGTTCTACAAATCGTGGGTCGCCGAAGAAAAAAACGATATGCCGGCACTACATCGCCTTGCTGACATACTTGCGAATTGCCCCGATCCGAAGTTGCGAGATCCCACGTTAGCAGTTGAGTTGGCCGAGAATTTATGCCACCTGATGGACATAGAAGGCAGCACAACGGAGAGCAGGCGAGCAGCAACGAACACCCTGGGCGTCGCTCAATACCGCGCTTGCAATTGGGAAGCCGCAGTCGAAACCTTGAACAAGTCGGTTGAGCTAGGGCAAGGTGGAGACAGCTATGACTATTTCTTTCTTGCCATGTCCCATCGTCAACTCGACAACAAAGTCGAAGCTCGAGTTTGGTACGACAAGGCCAATGCATGGATGAATAAAAATGAATCTAAGAACGATGAGTTAATCCGGTTTCGTGCGGAGGCTGCCGAACTGCTGGGAATAGAGGACGGGAAGAATCCTAAGGAAGAGTCGCCGCCAGCTCCCGATGCCAATTAGACAGCAGCCTCGCGCAGGTCCGCTTCGGGACTTGTCCCCGACGGCTGAGGTCTTGGGGTGCTAAGGGCGACGGACACTTCCAATCTTTGTAGCCATCCCTGGCTCCGCTCCACTCAGCCGGGTGGCGGGAAGGCTACCGCTGAGGTTCTAGGCGACCAGCCATCGGACTCCCAAGCGGTATCCGCCAGGGACGACCCCTGAGCGGAAAAAAGAAAATTAGATTCTTCAAAATTCCGTAATGGGTTTCAATTCGAAACGGAGCATTAACTAATGGCGGCATTCTGCAGCATCGAAATGGCAGGCGACTGTGGACGCAATGCTCGGCAGGCAAACAGTCATCGGCGGATACAAATATTGCGATTCGCTAATGTAAGCGCGGATATTTCAGACGATCTACCAGTTCGAATGGCATCAGCTGCGAGAAAAAAAGTATTTCAGAAAATCCCCGGATTTCACCACCTGTTTTCAAGCCAGATTACGCATTGTTCTCTGAGCCTAAACAAATGATGAATCTAGCCACCGGGTGGTTAGGTTCAAATCAACTGATTTGGCGGGTCGAGCTTGTAGATTAAACATCGCATTGTGCGGATGCAGCAGCACAACTTTTTAGACTAACAACCCCCGAGGAGACAGCCATGGGATTTTTTACGAGTAAGCAAGCTTCCGCTGCCCGCCAACAAGCTCGTGGTCTAGGCATCCAAGCCACCGCACGCAAACGCTTTCAAAAACAGTTGCGCATCGAACAGCTGGAGGATCGAAGACTACTGGCGGGCGAAGTCTTCAACGACCCTGATTACAGCACCCTTCAATGGGGACTCAACAACGTCGGGCAAAACGGTGGCACTTATGACATAGATATTGATGCTTCTGCTGCTTGGTCTATTTCAACTGGTAGCATGAATACAATTCTCGCTGAGGTCGATAGCGGTATCGATTACACCAATAAAGACGTATATCTGAATATTTGGATCAATCAAGCCGAGATACCGGCGTCCCTGCGTCAAAACCTGATCGATACGGACAGTGATGGGCGAATCACGTTTCGTGACCTAAATATTCCCGTGAATTTTTCGTTTTTGAATGACGCCAATGGCAACGGGTACCGTGATGGCGGCGACCTTTTGCTGGATGTGCGGTGGACGGATGGAATAGACGGCGATGCCAATGGGCGGACAGATGACTTGATTGGCTGGGACTTTCAGGATAATGACAATGATCCGAAGCCAGAGCAAAATGACGCTCATGGAACTACGATGTCACAGTGGATTGGAGGTATTCCAAACAACAACCTTGGTTCAGTAGGAGTAAACTGGTCGATTAGCATCATGCCAGTCCGGACGCTTCCAGCAACATCCCGAGATCTGAACCCTTTAATCGGCGCTGCAGGGCTGGACTACGCAGTGGCGAACCAAGCTTCGATATCCGTGCTGTACGGTGGCAATTACATATTCTCGCAAACACTGTATGACGCGGTCGATCGAGCCCGACTCGCCGGCCATTTAGTCGTCGCGCCAGCAGGAAATGATAGTGTCAACAGCGATATTACTCCGCGCTATCCCGCGTCGTTTAACCTAGACAACATGATCGCGGCAACATCCATCAATCCGAACGATGGCATGGACGCAGCTTGGAATTATGGATTGACTACGGTCGATTTGGCCGGACCAACTTCACCGGGGGGGGGAACTTCGGGTGGCGCTGCCTACGTTGGTGGCGTAGCAGCACTGCTAAAGACGATTCATCCCGAATGGAATTACCAGCAGCTCAAGGATCGCATACTTTCCACGGTCGAACCGTCCGCTGCGTTGGCTGGAAAAACCGTAACCGGCGGACGACTGAACGCTGCTTCTGCTTTAGCCGAAACGTCCATTCATGTTAGTGATCCATCAATCACCGAAACAAACTCAGGTACCTCCCAAGTAGTTTTTACTGTTACCCGCCTCGGAGACATTGTGGGTACAACCAATGTGGACTGGACCACAACCTCAGGGACAGCAATCGCGGGTAACGACTTTGTCTTTGCAAGCGGTCAACTTTCCTTCGCAACCTCCGTTAATTCATTGACGATCAGCATCGCAATAATCGGCGATCAAATCGCCGAGTCAACTGAAACATTCCTCCTCGATTTATCCAATGCCACCGGAAATACGCTGATCGCTGATAGCCGATCTCAAGCTACGATCATCGACAACGATACTCCTCCCACCAAGTTCTACGTCGTCAACGATGGCAGCCCGGATCGGACGTATGAATACAGTGCGACCGGCTCCGCTATCGAAAACTACTCGATCAACAGCGGGAACACCCAGCCGCGAGGGGCGGCCAGCAATGTAACGGGCAATACCGTTTGGGTAGCTGACAAGAATCGCAAGGTCTATGTCTACAACACCAGTGGCGGTTTGCAGGGCTCGTGGTCTGCCGGCTCGCTGGCTTCCAATGCTCTCGTGGAAGGCGTCGCCACCAACGGCACCGACGTGTGGATCGTCGATAGCAAGTCCGATAAAGTCTTTCGGTATTCCAACGCTGCCGGGAAATTGACAGGCAGCCAGAACGCTGCCAGTAGTTTCTCACTGAACGGAAGCAACACCAATCCAAAAGGCATCGTTACCGACGGAACCTACTTGTGGGTCGTCAACGACAGCACGACCGATAAGGTCTTCAAGTACCAGATCTCAACGAACGCATTGGTTTCCAGTTGGACGATCATCGGTGGCGGCGGCCGCCCCACCGGCATTACGCTCGATCCGTCGAACGCATCGATGGATATGTGGATCGTGGATAGCAGCAGCGACAAGGTCTACCGCCTGGCCGACGCTCGCACAACAATCGCCACGTCTGTCGCTGCTACGTCCCCGTTCTCCCTAGTATGTACCTATTCGACGAGCAAGTGTCCGTTTGGGATATAGTATTGTGAGTCGATGCCAGCGGGCTTGCCTGCAGCTTGTTCGTTGGCACGGCGGCGTAGATCGAATTCCCCTTGAAGTTCGACTTCGTGGGCGAGCGTGATCGCGCCGTCGTTCGTTTTGAACCCGTACCAT
>JBGSJT010000572.1:0-10067 GCA_041741715.1 Pirellulaceae bacterium
GACGGTACCAGCAATACGATTGTGATGGGGGAGACCAAGCCGCACTATTCCGAGTTCGGTGGATTGTGGACTTTCAATGTCCCCACCACGCTCTTTTCGCTGAAGTTGAACAGCGCCTTTTTGAGGAATGCTGAAATGACAGGCACAGTGAGCTGGCTCAATGCGCAAGGTCATGCCAGCTACCATGTGGGAGGCGCGCAGTTTGTGTTTGGGGACGGTTCCGTCCATTTCCTTTCGGAGGCCATCGACTATCCAACCTATTGTTTGGCAGGAGACCGCGCGGACGGCAAGGTCATGGCTGCACTTGAGTAGGGGAGCACTACTAAGCATCGTTCGGAAAATAACTGTCGTAGCTGCGTTCGCCAGAACGGCGATTCCCTGCCGTCTGGCGACGGCAGCTACGGTAACCCTGCCGTCTGGCGACGGCAGCTACATTAAAGTCCCGACCGTCATATCCTGCTCGATGTTAAATCGATATTGATTGATGATTGTTGAACAAGGATTGATGATTGTTGAGGTTTTTGTAGAGTATCAAAACCGCCCAGGAGAACAAAAAGCCATGACCGACTTCAACCATCAACAATCCTTGTTCGGCAATCATCAATCAAATCTCCATTGGCTAAGCTTCTTGACTCGCCAGTTTATGTTGATTCTCCCGCTGATCACCCTGCTGGTCGGCTGTGGTGACAATGGTGGAAGAGTCCCCGTGACCGGGGTGGTTACGTTTGACGGCAAGCCGCTAGAAGATGGCAACATCACTTTCGGCGGCGATCAAGGTGCGGCGGGTATCGGAAAGATCGTCAACGGTAGCTTCTCCCTTAGTGAGACCGGCAACGAAACGGGGGTCTTACCAGGCAACTACACCGTGATCATCGGGTCGTGGTTTGAGGAGCGCGGGACCGTGATGGCCAATGGGGCATTCTCTCCTGGGAAAACACGCATCCCACTAATCTACTTGGAGCCAGACCAATCGGGGTTGGTGGCAGAAGTTAAGCAAGGCACCAAAAACCATTTCACCTTTGAGCTCACTTCAGATGTCAAAAAGGGTGGCTCTGACTCGTCGAAAAAGTGAGCTCAGCCACGTCGTTTTTTGGATACTTCTCGCTAAACGCCACCGCCAATACGCTCGTTCCCAGGCTCAGGCTGGGAACGCACTGTCTTGGAGGCTCCGCCTCCCGCCTCCTAGGAACCGCCGAAGCTTCGGCAGGCGGAGCCGGCAATGCATTGGGTTCCCAGGCAGAACCTGGGAAGCAGTTGGTGGCGTTGAGCGGGAAGTCTCGTTTTTTGACACATTTTTGATGTGGTGAACCTCAGGCGCTAGCGGTGGCTCATTCGTGTTGAAATACAAAGTTGTGTGTCCTGAGCAGATCGTCACCGGTGGCAGCGACTTGTCGGACTTCTTCCAAGCTGATTTTGCGTCCGCTGGAGTCGGCTGTGCTGGCTTGGTAGCCAGCGCTCTGGAACAGTTCAAAGGTCGCAGCCAGATGTGGGTTGACTGAGACACCTTGGGGTTGATGTTCGCGCACCGAGACTTCAACCAGCCACAATGGTTTGGGGTGGCCTGCCAATAGCTGGCGAGCTCCCTCGAGCACACTCAACTCCGCACCTTCGACATCAATCAGGATTAGGCACTTCTGGCCATCAAGTCGCTGACCGAGCAGGGTGTCCAACGTCGATATAGGTACATGCGTAACTAGGTCGACAGCTTGTCCCGCCCAACCAGGTAGCAAGGAAGCCCCGGTACCGCCACCAAAGATTTCAATGATTCCCGTCCGTGAGCCAACAGCTACAGGGAAAATTTCAATACGGTCCGACCAGTCATTAAGCCGCATGTTGCGCATCAACATCCGCAAATTTTCCGGCATCGGCTCGAACGCTATCACCTGCTTACCCGCCGCCAACGCTAGGCAACAGTAGTAACCGATATTGGCTCCGACGTTGACCAACACATCCACATCCTTCAAAGCGGCTCGGACGAATTCGGTCTCCAGGGGCTCAAAGGTTCCCGCTTCCATGGCCGCATTGCCGCTCAACCAGAAGCCATGCGGTGTTTTGACAGCCGGTCGAGAGCCTCGCTTCCATTGTCGATAGCCTTGATAGGCGGCATGCAACGCCGGAAATTTTCGAAGCGAGCGTTGACCGAGCATAGCTGTCTCTCCGGCGGCGCAGCGTGGTGGGGACTGTGGGGCGCGGCTAATGAACAATGTAATGGATAACACCGAGGACCAGTCAATTGACGGATTGATGTATACTAAATAGAAGCGCGACGGACCAGTCCCAAGTTCGTTACCTTGGTTTACGTCTAAGGCAAATCACACCACGCATTTCCCACCTATCAATCCACCTGCCATGTTCCGTTTAAAACGCTTGCCTTACCTGTGCCAGTTCGCCGCTCTGTTTTCAATTGTCCCCAGCTTACATGCGCAGCACAGTCAAATCGACTTTGTGCATGAGATTGTCCCCATTCTGAAGAAGCACTGCGTGACCTGCCATGCTGGGCGAGAAGCGGAAGGGGATTTTTCGCTGAACACCCGCCACGATATTATCCAATCGTCAGTCGTGGAAGTGGGGGATGCGAAGTCATCGCGCTTGATCGAACTGATTACTTCGCAAGCTGCCGACGATCAAATGCCACCCGCAGATCGCCCGCGACTTGAGCCAAGCGAGATCGATGTGCTTGCGAAGTGGATCAATGCGGACCTGCCGTGGAATGACGAGTTTACGTTTGCGATTGAGAATTACGAACCACCGCTGCGACCGCGAGTAGTCGAACTCCCCCCCGCCCAACCTGGCCGCGAGCATCCGATCGATCGCATTCTAGATAACTATCTAAGCCAACGACAAATCTCAGTTCCCCAGCAAGTTGATGAGGATGTTTTTTTGCGACGTGCAAGCCTAGACCTGATCGGCTTGCTCCCCACGACACAAGAGCTGTCAAACTTCCGCCACGACAGTTCACCCGACAAACGCTCCCAATTAGTTACAAAACTGCTCGAACGCAAGATCGATTACGCCGATCATTGGTTGACGTTCTTCAACGATCTGCTGCGGAATGATTACAGCGGTACTGGCTTCATTACCGGTGGTCGCCAGCAGATTAGTCAGTGGCTCTACGAATCGTTGTTGGCCAACAAGCCGTTTGATCTAATGACCCGTGAGCTGGTCGCGCCACCGACGGCTGCTAGTCGCGGTTACATCGACGGCATTCAGTGGCGGGGCAATGTCAGCGCCGGGCAGACGATCCCAATTCAATTTTCACAGAGTATTTCCCAGTCGTTTCTGGGGATCAACATGAAGTGCGCTTCATGTCATGACAGCTTCATCGATCGCTGGACACTCAAGGACGCCTACGGTTTGGCGGCGATCTACGCCGATGCACCATTGCAGTTGCATCGCTGCGACAAACCGACTGGGGAAGAACAGTCGGCCGCATGGCTGTTTCCGGAATTAGGAGGAGTCGATCCCGCTGCGCCGCGGGAGGAGCGTCTGCGGCAATTGTCATTGTTGATGACCGATCCGCAGAATGGTCGGTTCGCGCGGACGATTGTCAATCGTTTGTGGCAGCGCTTGATGGGGCGCGGCATCGTACATCCGCTGGATGCTATGCAGACAGAGCCTTGGAACGCGGATCTACTGGATTACCTAGCGTTCGAACTGGTCCAGCGCGATTACGACTTGAAAGCGATACTACATTTAATAGCTTCTTCCGAGGCCTACCAGTCGATGGCCGCGATCAGCGATGCCGACGATGCGACCAGGGACTTTATCTATCATGGACCGCGGCCGCGACGCATGACTGCCGAACAGTTTTTGGACTCCGTCTGGCAATTAACCGGTGCCGCACCGAGCAGCTATGCGGCACCGATCTTCCGTGTTGACATGTCACAAGTCGATTTGACCGCGATCGACATTCGCGGTAAATGGATTTGGGGACCGCTCACAGACAACCAGGCTCCAGCGGATGAGACGATGCTGATTCGCAAAGTACTAACGTTGCCGGCCAGCGTCAGCAGTGGCGGAGCTATCATGACTTGCGACAATGAATTTACGATGTTCGTGGCCAATCGCGAACTGGCCAGCGGTAATGACTGGACGCAGTTGCAGTCGCTGGTGCTCCGCGATGTGCTGAAGGAAGGTGAGAACTCATTGGTCTTTCGCGTGAAGAATGGAGGGGCGGCAGGGAGCGCGGGGCCGGCCGGTCTATATTTCGAAGCCAGGTTAACTCTGACCGACGGCAGTTCACACTCCATCGCCAGCGATGACAGCTGGGAGTTCCATCGAGATGTCCCCGAACTGCGCGAAGGTCGCTTATCGGCTCCCGCTGAGGGTTGGCAACCGGTTAGCGTGGCCCAGCCCAACGGGTCTTGGACGACGTTGTTAAACCGTGAGGCGCGTGCCAAACTAGCGATTGCGCAGATGCCGACAGAACAAGCACCCATGGTCCGGTCCGGGCTGGTAAAGAACACCCCATTGATGCAATCGCTGGGACGTCCGAATCGCGATCAAATTGTGTCGATGCGCCCCACTGGACTCACCACGCTCGAAGCCCTGGACATGGCGAACGAGTCGACTTTGGCCGAAGCACTACTACGGGGCGGGGAGCGGTGGCTTGAGCGTTCATCTTCGTCATCGCACGCTCTGGTCGATGAACTATTTTTATCGGCATTGTCGCGCGAGCCGACTGACGAGGAACGCAAACTGTTCGTCTCATTTTTGGGAGACGCGCCAACCGCTGCCGCTGTCAGCGACGCACTGTGGTCGATCTGCATGTTGCCTGAGTTTATGTTAATACGATAGGATCCGCCATGAGCCATTCCGAACCAGAGCATTCAACTCTGACACGTCGCGAACTTTTGCGTCAACTTTCCGCCACGTCGCTTGCCACACTTGCGCTGGGTGGGCCGCGACTACTGGCCGACTCAGCAGCACTGCCGGTCGAGCAACCGCAACCGACCGCCGATGCCTGCATCTTGATCTGGATGGCAGGCGGGATGGCTGCCCCCGACACCTTTGATCCCAAACGCTACTTGGAGTTTAAAAAGGGGCTCAAGGTATCCGACATGCTCAGTACCTTTCCCGCGATCGACACCGCCGTCGATGACATCAAGATTTGCGAGGGGCTCGAAGAGATTGCGGCCGTCATGGATCGCGGCACACTGATACGCTCTCATGTCCAACCCGACTTGGGGAGCATCCTACATTCGCGTCATCAATACCATTGGCATACCGGTTACGTTCCACCTACGACCGTCGCCGCTCCTCACTTGGGTTCATGGATGGCGAAAGTTCTCGGAGCGCGCAACGACGTGATGCCTCCCTTCGTCAACATTGGCCAGCGTCTGGAAGGGGTTGGCGAGAGCGAGGAGCTGAAGGCTTTTACCACGCCCGGTTTTTTTGGGAGCGAGTTTGGGCCGATGAACCTCCCCTATCCAGATCAAGCCGCGCAGTCGGTGCGTCCACCCAGCGGCATGGATGCGCAACGTTTTGCCAATCGCAATCGGCTGTTCAAGCGGCTGGTCGATGCCAGTCCTCAGCGCGAGCATATGAGCGACTATCATCAGGAATCGATGCTACGCTCGCTGGACAATGCCTACCGCTTGCTCAGTAGCGACCAACGGGCCGCCTTTGACATTGGGCTTGAGCCACGCGAAAGTTTTGAGAAGTACGATACCGGACGTTTTGGTCAAGGATGCTTGCTCGCCCGACGACTAGTGGAAGCTGGTTCACGGTTTGTCGAAGTCACTACCGAGTATGTCCCGTTTCTGCATTTTGATACGCACAAGGACGGACACACTACCATGGCCCGCATGCACGCGGAAATCGATCGCCCCATCGCGCAACTGGTGCTTGATTTGGAGAGTCGTGGTCTGCTGGACCGCACGTTGGTGATTGTGGCATCGGAGTTCAGTCGCGATGCCTTGATTGAAGGTGTACCAGGCTCCAACGCGCGCGATCAGGCGACTGCGAAAGTAGAGGAAGTGAGCGAGCTCATGCACTATGGCTTGCACCGCCACTTTACCGGCGGGTCGAGTGTGCTGATGTTTGGTGGTGGGATGAAGCGAGGCTTTTTGTATGGCGCGACCTCCCCGGAAAGGCCACTCGTGGCGATTGCCAATCCCGTCAGTATCGCGGACTTGCACGCCACCATGATGACAGCTATGGGAATCAGCCCACGCACCGGCTACGACATCGAGGGACGTCCCTTCTACGTTACCCAAGATGGCAAGGGACAAGCGGTCCGCGAACTGTTCGTATAGTTTCAAAAGAGACGGAATTTCGTAACCCCATGCGTGCGCGAGGACGTTAGACTCCAAGTCAATGCTTGTAAAAGCCCCATGTAAATTCGCGCTTCCGTATTCGACTTGCAGGTCAAACTTCCTCGCTGCCGCGTCGGATTACGGTGTTAATGTTGCTGACGACCGCTGCTATTAACTTTTTGCCACATGTTTATTTGTCGGAAAACTTACAGGCTGGTCGGAAGCGACTGTCGACTCGGAGGCGGCTCAGTAGTGGTAGGGTCTAAGACGGGCTGACAAAAAGATGTGCGGCAAAAAGATGAAAAACTCGGAGTCGATTCTGACAAGAGATGAACCGCCGTATGCGGTCCCGCACGTACGGTGGTGTGGGAGGGGTTCGCCGCGAGGCGACCCCTATCCCGATGGCATGGTTTTCCGACAATTCGGAACCAGATGGCTTCGGCGCAGATAGAGATCTACATAACAAAGCTTCGAGCTCAACGTATACCATTGTCGTCATGACCAATATTGCGACAGGAACGATGATGTGATTTGGATTGAGCCAGCTCGCAATCAAAAAGGTTATACATCCGATCGTTATCCCACCCGGAAACCGTATTCCCCAAATCAGTTGGTATGCGTTCGACCCACGAAATCTGACGAACGACCAGCAAGCGACAGTGGCAATCACGCAAATACCGACTGGCGCAAAAAAGTAGAGAGTACCTACCGGGCTCGACAATCCGCGGTTGGCAGCCGCTTGAAGGCCGTCAATAACAGCGACGCCGCCATGTGCACCGAAAAGCACACCAAGCCAAATAAGTGCCGCGTCAATGAGTCTACGAGCCGCGGTTCTTGGTACAGGTCGCATACGAGTCGGCACGATTAGAGATTGCGGAGCCTGGTATGGGTTGACCATTCACGTCACTCAAAATTCGATTGGATAACTTGTATTTCTGCGGGATCGGCATTTCGCTCTTCGAGGGCGGTTATACGGACTTCGGTTCCCCGTAGCTTGCTACCCGAACTCAGTCGCTTGGTACGCCCATTCTAATCGACCTGTGTTGAGCGTGGTACAAGGTTGTAGGGATTGAGTCCGCAGTCAACCGCTATCCCTCAGATGGCATCGCACCCGACGCACCTTGACTTTAATTGGTACATCTATCCCGATTGCTTGGTTTCGTCACAGACCTTGGTAGTGGTCGCCCGGACTGCAGTAGCGCAGAATTAATCGCCGCGTCAAAGTCTTGATTGTTGAAATCGAATTCAATGAAATGCCTAGCCCAGCGTGCTGACATGCGTCATCGGTGAGTGTTGACCAGAATTTCAGGCCGGATTGTCGTCACTTGAAGTCATTAGGAACTCGCGCTCAGTCGATTTGAATCACCATGATGCGCAATATCGAATCTGGCGGAACGAAGGGATCAACCACCTTGCTATTCGCCAGACGATGCTGACACCCCAGCGGAAAAATCTGAAGGGAAAGTTTTCGCCTCGACAAGGGAAATTTTTGACCTATTTTTCCCGCGGTGGTCTAAGACTTCCGTACCTTTCGGCAATTGAACGGTGAAGCAATCAGCAGCCAGGTCAGCATTCAGTTCTACGCTTGTACGCCTTACCAACGACTTTCGGAATTCCTCATTGGGTTGGCCGGGATTAAATGTCTCCCGTAGTACCCAAGCTTTGGGTTGCAAGAGTCCCTCTACATTCTCATATGTAAAGTCCGATTGCAGATGTGCGAATTCTTTGCCGAACTGATGGAGCTGTACAGTTTCGCGAATCGGCAGAAACCCCAAGTCTTCACGCAAGTAGAGCGTGACTGTCATGGTTCCGTTCTCAATATCGGCTGTTCGCCGAAGCACGTCACACTCCGTGCCATTGACTTCAACGCTCGTAAGTGTGTTGTAGTCATCCTTCATCGCTAAGTCTGATGGATGAAAGAGTTGGCACATTGTAGCAATTTCAGGGGGGAGAGGCGATAAAGTGCTCCGAGACACGAGCATTGCTCGCTTACGCTTGTCCTCAACTTCGAGGTAGTCCACACGGCAATCATCGAGAACGATCTTAACTTCCGAGTATCGCGATGTGCCCTGAGGCTGTTTCATGGTAACGGTCGTTTCATACTTAGTCGTCCCGTTCCCATCAAGTTGCAGCGTGATTGCCTTTATATCTCGACGATCTAAGAGCGGAGTGGTAACGTTCGATTCAAACGTGGCTTGGATAGCCCCGCACTGCTTGGTACGCAAATCCCAAGACGACCAAATCGCATCCATTCGACTCGTATCATCTGAATGCGCGGCCTGAACAGCGGAATAAATAAGTAGAGTTGTGACTGTAGTGAGCACCGTTTAGCTCGCATAGAGAGTAGTGTATCTGCGAAAAAAAGTCGAAGCAACTGACGTCCACAGCGATTGTATCCGCCAACGAGACTCATATCAACATTTTTTGCGCGCATATCTCTTCCGCCGTCCATATCGAATATGTCCCTTCGTGCCAGTGTGAAGTGGACCCCGTTTGTTAGACCACGGGCGGGCGATCGTTAGATTGAGGCTGTTACCCGGTTCATTGCCCGTTTAGCCTCTATCGTCAATTCGCTTTCGCTGAACGTTCGGTCAGCACCAAGGTCGTGTCTGTCGAGTTCTAGTCCAGCGAATATTCCGCTGCTTGGACAGAGGCAAGTAGGATGAAATACCCGGTGATGCAGGTAACGGCAAACAGCGGTGCCCAAAGAATCCGGCGTTTCATGATGCAAGCATTGAGGCACCAGCAGATTAGCGGCGTAGCAGCATAGATGATTTGTAACGCACGGGCGACAACCATTTAGGGCTTCGTTCCAGTTAAATTTTTAGCATCCACACTCTGTGGCTAGTGTTTGCGTCGCTCAAGCCGACCCGGGTGGCCACAGGCAGTGTTTTATCCGACCTGCGGTGGGCGTGGCAAATGGAGCTAGCCGCAACTGTGGGCATGGACGCTCAGCGGTTGGTTGCAGGATGACCATTTCTATCGGGTATCGAAAATAGTGCCAAAAATCTTCATCGGAAGCAACGAATTGCTGTGCGCCAGGATTTTGAGCGTGGCACCGACTTAGCTATACAACTTCTTGCGGATATTGATTTCTCGCTAGATCGATACTGAGGCCGTAAGTTGGTTCTCTCCAATCGGAATGAATAGCTTCGATCGTCGCGCGACGTTTCAATTCGCCCTGCAACCGCTGATCGCGATCCTGTTTCCGCAGGATGCCGCCGACAGTTGGACAAGCGATTCAGTGGATATGGCCATTTAGTTGATGCCCCTCACACCAAAGATGCTCTGGAAATTCGTTGGAGAAACGGTCCAAGATCAGGGGGCAAAGTGATGTCGAATTGTTCAGGAAACACGCCACGCGGCCACCAGTATGCATTCGCGTCCTACGGCTCAGCAGCAGCAGATGCGTTCACCACGCGACTGGCTTTGGTTCGCCACGTCTTTCATCGAGTCGTCGATGACCGTGTTGGTTTGGCCGCGCATGCTCGATGTCGTCGTTGTCCAGACACCTCTAAACCTAGATACCAACATTGTCATGCGGGGTTAATTTGTTTTTCTCTCGGATTGTTTGTGTCCACGCAATGAAGCCTGGTGGCGACCGGCTACAATTACAAAGTTTGAGTTTCAGGCCGATGATTGGGAGAGTGGTGCCCGTGCGATTCGTGACTTAGCATCGAGCGGGAAATAACTGTCCGATTCGCGTTATCCGTAGCGAAAGTCATTTCCTGCACGATGCGACGCCTATTGAAAAAGTTAAAATGAGAAGTGAAAAATGCAAATTGATTCGAAATGGGGGCTGTTTGGGAT
>JBGSJT010000573.1:0-4971 GCA_041741715.1 Pirellulaceae bacterium
CCAGTCAGCTTGGCGTTCTTGCCGACAGTGACATGTCGCACTTGGTTATTGCGATCACCTGAGACGGTATACAGTGTATCGGCAACAGGGAGGACGATGTCGCAGTTTTTATCAGGCGCCACTCTGGCGACGTGACCATCCTCCAACCAATTCTCCGTTGCGCCCAGATCGCCGCTGATGCCGGGGCGTGCCCAAGTCAGACTCCGTCCGTTGGTCCAAGTTTCGGTTTCGTGAGCTGGCGGAGCAGCAAAAGTCGCGGTTGTGGCCACGAATAGCAGCACCTGCGGGACCATCAAGAGTGATGCCGTGCGAACCGTAGCCATGCGCAAAGCTGACAGACTTGGTTGCCAAACGGGGAAGTAGAACGTGGAACACATGAGCAATTCCTATGGGAAATCGTCTTAGAAATTTTTTATTTCTTGCCTGCGCCTGGTTGGGTCACCGTGAGGGAAAACTCAGTGCTACCAGGCTTGACTTCGATCTCCAAACCTGAGGTGTCGAGTTGAGAATATTTCGCCTCGACTAGTGGCTTTTCGCCTCGGCCAACTTGATCATCCGACAGCGGAGGCGAGAGCACGGCGACTCGGTAGCGCCCTTCGGGAACTCCGTCGCCAGATTTCAGCGTGGTCAATTGAAATGATCCGTCCGGTTGAATATTACCATTAGCGCTATTTCGTTTCGCATTGCCTTCAGCAACCGACTCGACAACCACCGACCCCGCCGTCACGGGGCGGCCATCTTCGTAGGAAACCTTCCCTTTGACCGGGAGTAAACCGGTGGAACAGCCTGTTAGAAGCGGAAGCGACAGGACGAAAGTCCAACAGAGATTTGCCGTCATCATTGAATTCCGTTAACGGTGTGAGTTGGTGGTGTTACTCGACTGTCACGACCAGCCCATCGTCGCGGGCTGACAGTCGTTCCAGTGTAATCCCATCCGTGCTAATAGACTGCGCGGTTACCCGCCCATCGAGAAAAACGAATTGGCACACGCCGGCGTGGAGGCTGCCATACTGTCGCTGATACGCATCATCCAGGGACTTGGCTAGCAGAATGGTTGCGTTCGCCATTCGGGCAACCGCGTCCATGTCCTTCGAATCGTAAATCGACCGGTCCCAAAGATACTTCTGCTCCGTTCCTCGGGGCAAGTGCTTCTCGCCAACCAAGAACGTATTGCTCGTTCCATCGACAATGTCGCCCATATCGTACATGGCTGGATGAGAATAGACGGTTCGATTATTGTTCCAGTGGGGTGGAGCGAATGGGCCGTTATTTCTCACGTCCGCCGCGTTACCACCCCCGAACGAACTATTGTAACCGCTGATGTTCGTACCGCTTCCGCCGTTGGCTGCATAATCACCACAGGCGCCACTAACACTATTGCTCTCGGTGCCGCCGGAAGCATTCAGGATACCTGTACCTAAGACGATCGCGTGGCCACGCCGTGAAGGGCAGTTGAAGACTGGGACATACGCCTCGCGGGCTGGCTGGGCCGTGTTGCTGAACTGAAAAGTCGCCGGTGCGTTGGCCGGAGCGGACTGCTGGTAGGCCGCCCAGAGAGCGCTTTGCTCAATGAACGGCAATATGGAAACTGCCCACGTGATGCCGAAGTTCCCGCGGCGAGTACGACCCTTGGGAAAGTTCTTGAAAGCATCGTGGTGATTGTGCAGGGACAGCCCAATCTGCTTCAAATTGTTCGAGCAACTCATCCTGCGCGCAGCTTCGCGAGCCGCTTGAACCGCTGGCAGCAGCAAGCCAACCAAAATTCCGATAATCGCAATCACCACCAACAGTTCAACTAGGGTAAATCCCAACCGAACTCGCGGTCCACGAACAACACATGTAGTCATCATAGATCTTCTCCTCTTAGCGAAAGATTACGTGCAGGCGGAACAGTGGTCTCGTTGGTTACGGTTCAGCCTAGAGTGGAAGGAACGTAGCAATAATTGGCAACTAGTAAACTGGAGAGCTGTTTAGGCTGTGTTCTGGCCACTGGTGGGGTTTTAACGGAATCGAATGTACCATTAACAATTAAACAAGTCAATTTAATAAGTCCGTCTGTTTGTTAGGTTTTATTGAACGATCGGGTGCCTACACTCGTTTAACCCGGATTATTCACGACATAGGTAGGCAGCAGTAAACATTCGCCGAAGGCGTGGGGAAATGCGATGCCGACGTGGGCATGATCGATATCAAGAGGTGCTACAATGGCCGTTATTTAATCATACAAACGGTAACGATATTTCCTTGTCACTATCTTCTTGTCAAGGACGCCTACGTTGGCCGACGAATCGGTTCACAGCTTGCGAGACGTGTGAGCCGCAGCCCTACACCTGGTCGGCTTCCCACCATGCGCGGGCGGTGGAGAAGTAGCTGCTTTGAGGACAGTGCTCGATCAGTTGCGGCCGCGAGGCGACGTCGCGAATGTGAGCCCGCTGGACCATGAGGCACATGTCGAGCAAGTCTTGCAAGATTGGTAGGGCGAAGTCCCAATCGTCGAGGCGTGCATCGCCGATGACTTTTTTAAGTTCGGTGGACAGATGGCGAATCGCTGGCAAGTCATAGAGCTCTCCGGCCTTGGCCATCTTCTCCAATGACTCAGCTAGCACAGTAGCGTCGTGTGTTTCAAAGGCATGCATGGTCCGTTCCGTCAAGTGACCGATGGCCAATGCTTCTTTCCCTTCCACGTCCGAAGTCATGAAACGACTATCGGCCCGCCAACCGATTTGGGCTGTTATAAAGCGTTCAACCAACTTTGGATCAAACTGAGTTCCCGCGCAGCGACGGAGTTCGATGAAGGCTTCTTCGGGAGCGCGTCCCTTGCGATAGACGCGGTTGGAAACCATCGCGTCGTAAGCGTCGACGATACAGATGATGCGCGCGCCCAAAGGTATGTCTTCTCCCACGGGATCTCCCTCTGGAGTGCCTGCCCCGTCGTAGCGGAAATGGTGATAACGGACAATATCGGCCAGTGGTGGCGAATTGAATGACGAATCGACGATCTCAACACCGATGTGCGCGTGCGCCTCCATGACCTTCCATTCTGCAGGGGTCAGTTTAGCGGGCTTGAGCAAGATCGAATCGGGGACGCCGATCTTGCCAATATCATGCAGTATGGCGGCGATCTCTAGCACGTACAGTTGGCTGGCGGGCATCAGGCCACGGGCCAATGTGACTGCCATTTCGGCTACGCGTTGGCTATGCAGGGCGGTGTCGGCGTCGCGATAGGCGAGGGCTGCATGAAGCGAAGCCACGGCGTGATAAGAAATGGGTTGATCGCTGGTGGTCGGCATGGCCAAGGTCTTGACCAGCGCCTCTTCGGCTAAGGTGGGACTCCAGCAGCGGACCGCGTTACGTCCACCATGTTTGGCTGCATACAGGGCTTGGTCGGCTTGTTCGATAATCGCTTGGAAACTTGCCGCTCCAAACTCACTCCCCGAAACGCCCAAACTGGCCGTCACCTTGTAAGGCTCGGCCAGTTGAGTTTCGATGGCGTGTCGGATGGCTTCACCGACTAGCGTGGCCTGTTCGGTAGACAGGTTGGGAAGAACCACGCAGAATTCCTCACCGCCATACCTACCGGCGAAACCTGGAGCGGGGACTGCCTCTTGGATGGTCCGTGATACGTCCTTAAGCACCTGATCCCCGACGGCGTGGCCATAGGTGTCGTTCAGCTTTTTGAAGTGGTCGACGTCGAACATGATACAGTTGAGCGCTTGGCCCCCCGCGCGATATTCGTTCCACAATACTTCCAGTTGCTCATAGAGCGAGCGGCGATTGAAGGCACCAGTTAGCACATCCCGGGAAGCAAGTTCTTGTAACCGCAAATTTTGTTGATGAATCTGATCCTTGGATGTCTCCAGTTCGCTGAGCGCGAGCAGCAAAGATTGTTTCTGCTGTTCCAAGCTGGTCACATCCTCGAAGCTGACCAGTGTCCCCACGACTGCTTCCTGCGAGTCAAAGATTGGAGTGGCATTCACGACGAAGCACCGCTCTAGAACTCCATCCTCTAAGAATAGAGTGGCACCGCTTTGACGGTGTTTGTCCGTAATAGCTTGGTCCCAAGGCAACATTGCCTGATCGCTACGAAAAGGAATGTCCCCCAGCAGAGTCCCGAGAAGCGACTCCATCGTGCGTTTGCAACTACTCTGAAAGGCTTCGTTGGCCATGACAATCTTGCGATTAGCATCTAGGATCACCACCCCTCCCACGATCGTGTCGAGCGTATTTCGTACGCGTTTGGGGACCGCGTTGCCAGAATCGAGAACTGCCAGCGAGCGCCGCAGTAGCAAACCAAAAGTTAACAGATTGAGCGACAGTGTGGCCACCAGCGCCTCGCCCACACGCCACAATTGATTGGCAGCCGGGTCATCGCGATAGACGGCTTCGATGTTCCCCCAGTTCTGACCGGCTCGTATGATGGGGATGCGGCAATGCTTGGCAGTGTTTTCTTTCCCAACGCCTGCCAGCAACTCACTCGAGCTCCCCAGTTGGTGCACGACCAATTCATCGAAGCGTACTAAACGCACGGCTTCTAATCCCTCGTTGCGCTGCATGAATTGATCTAGCAACTGCTCAATTGCGCGATAGTCTTGATGCTTGAGCTGCAATGAGCAACCCAGCGCCAACTGTTCGCAGGCTGCGAAGCGTTGAATCGCAGTCGTGCGAATATCAACCGACGTGCGATTGAATACCAAGAGCACCAGCGGAGCAGTGGAAAGCAATGCCAGCAAAGCAGTCAGTTTGTAAGTGATGCCGAGACGTTGCATAACCGCTTGGTGTTGGTTGGACTAAAGTTTTTCAATTTGAATCAGTTTCGCGCTGGTGCAAGAAACCTTAAAGTTCTGTCCGGTTCTCATCGCGTTTGACACGATCGCAAACTGGATTATCAATGCGCACTTAAATCAAGCTGCGAGATACCCTCCCGCGTGCGGGAGGGTCGCGAGTAATGCGAGCGGGGAGGGCTTGGCGGCC
>JBGSJT010000574.1:0-3086 GCA_041741715.1 Pirellulaceae bacterium
GAAGTGCTCGTTCAACAAGTAGTCTTCGCTTCCGATTTGCAGAATCGCTACGAGAGTGGTTTAGTAGATGGCGAGCAGTTTGTGGCCGAGGTGAACACCGCGCTTGAAAGCGCACTCTCCGCGCACGAGATCATGAAAGCGATCAGCGACATCTTCGCTCCCAACCTACCGATTCTCTCCGCGATTGAACTAGTCAAATCATCAGGCGTTCCGCTAGGCATTCTGTCGAACACTTGCGAAGCGCATTGGCAGTGGATCAGTGACCAGGGCTGGCCGATGTTTGGACCTTGGTGGAGTGAGACAGTATTGAGTTATGAAGTGGGTGGCATGAAACCCGCAGCCAAAATTTACGAAGTTTGTGAACAGCGGGCAGGTTGCCGAGCAGAGAATATCTTTTTCACCGACGATCGCGCCGACAATATCGCGGCTGCCGACGATCGGGGTTGGACTACTTATCATTTTGAATCGGCTGAAACGCTGGTCGAACGCTTACGAGTTTGGCTCTAGTTTGAAATAATGCACGCCAATCAAGAGTGAGCCGTGGGCCGTAAGGCACCGGGCAATGTGCGCCACCCCGCATTATCTTTCTACCGCACATTTTTTTGTCGGCGAGTTTTAGTTCGGGGCCAAATTGCGAGCCGGGGTTGAAGTAGACAGACGCCCCCTCTAAGCCCATGGCATTTTCCGACAAAAAGATGTGCGGCAAAAAGATGAAGTACTCGACCGCATGATTCATTGCTCACATGCAACGACGGCTTACCGCGTACTGCAACTACGAACCTGCTATGCTATAGACGATCATCAAATCCAGGCTGCGAGCCTTTTAAACCGCAAGTATCAGTAATCATGAAAAACCATTTTTTCCATTGGCTCTCCCTGGTTTGTATGCTGTCTGCGATTGGTGCCGACTGGCCGCAGGGGCCGGGACCGAATTTTGATTTTTGTATTCCGCACAGCGATGGTCCCATTGAGTGGAGCGCTGCCTTAGGAAAAAACATCGCGTGGCGGACGACACTCCCCGAAACGGGACAGTCGGCACCCACGATTTGGCGCGATCGATTGTTTGTTACCACGATGAAACCGGTCAACGGCGATAGCGAAACAAGTAGTGATATTGTCGTCTACGCTCTTTCTACTGTGGATGGTTCTATCCTATGGCAGCGCGAGATCGCCGGCGGCTATGCCACACAACTCAGTACACCCTTCGGCGATGCCTCTGCGCCGTCGCCGGTCACGGACGGTGAAAAGCTGTGGGTCCTCAATCCAACGGGACGCTTGGTCTGCTTCAGTCTCGACGGGGATTTGTTCTGGGAGCGACCATTTATATCGGTGGTGCGAACCCAGCCGGTATTGTTTGACAGCAAGCTGATCTTTCATCGCCAAGTCTACTTGCCGGACGAGCATGGGCATTTTACGCACGAGAACGCGGACGCGCCCCGTGAAATGTGGACTCAGTTGCAAGCCCTCGATTCCCAATCCGGCGATCTGGTGTGGCTGACTGAATGCGGTGCCAACATGGGTTGTGTTCCGTTGGTGCAACGTCTCACCGACGGACGCAGCGTGATGGTTGTGGGACGGGGAGGTGGTCATGGGCCACCGGAAAAACCGGAAGGGATCTCCATGATCAGCGCCACGAATGGTACGACATTGTGGAGTCTCGAGCTGACCGATTACATGTCCACGCAAACCTATCCGATGACTGATGGGCAAGTACTCGTGTTTCACAAAGGGGAGCACTTGTGGGTCGATGCAGCGACTGGAAAGATCCATCGCCGCAGTTCAATCGTCAGCGACATACCGACTTGTCGTTGGACCAAAGATGGTCGCAGAATAGAGCGGGAGTCCCTGCCGGAAGTTGCGACGAGGTCGATTACTCAGCAGTCGAATTTATTAGTGGGCGACTATCACTATTTTCGCGCTTATACCCAGAACTATTTGGGGCGTGTGCATGTTGGTTCGGGAGCGGTCGAGTATCTTGAATT
The DNA here is from genome assembly GCA_041741715.1 of Pirellulaceae bacterium. Taxonomy (GTDB): domain Bacteria; phylum Planctomycetota; class Planctomycetia; order Pirellulales; family Pirellulaceae; genus Aureliella. The sequence goes on from JBGSJT010000574.1 coordinate 1,983, forward strand.
ACCACTGCAGGTGCTACGCGAACCGGGAAAGCAGGAACAGTTTTTATGGAATTCCGAGCATCGCGCTGGGGATCTTGCTCCTATCCCGATAGGGAAGAAGTCTAAGCGAGATTTGACGACGACCTCACTGCGCTTGAACACTGTCGAGAACTCGCGCGGTTTCAAAGTGATGGGGGATGCTCGAGCGCAAGCCAACGGTTGGGGGCACACCGCATCGCCGCTCCCCACCGCTTTTGGAGATCACTTAATGGTTCCCATCCTGTCGGGCATGGTCTTTGTAATACAAGCCGACGCGGAAGTGCTAAACGAGCATGCGTTGATATCCGTTAACGATTTAGGACCCCTCGGCGAGAGCTTCACTCGCGCCAGTGTGACTACTGACGGAAAGCGAGTTTTTGCGCACACGATCCGCGAAGTGCTGGCGTTGGGAACTCCCTGAGTGGCGCCAATATCAGCTCGACTTGCGGACGCTCTGGACCGAGTCTATGAAGACGCCAGTTACGTGTTGCGAGTTCATTACGAACGACCCTGTAGTCCACCGCTCACTGCAGAAGACCAAGCTTGGGCCAGTCATGCCTATAAAGTATGTGGACGTTGGAAGACGTCGAGCACGGCGAAATCGAGTCCTGGTAGGATCTCACCTCCGTTGATGCGATGTTCGTTGTTGAACGTCAGCGGTGCATGCCCGCGTCGGTGAACTTGAATTGTTTGAAAGTAGGGGTCGATGATCCACACCAAATCAACACCTACGCTGAGGTACTCGTTCACTTTCTCAGTCGTCTCTGCGACCTTGTCCGATGGGGAGAGCACTTCGATGGCCAGTTTTGGAACTCCATCGATCATCGTCGTTTCAACGTTCTGACGAGCGATTGTTTCAGCCGAAAAGTAGGCGACATCGATGCCGACTGTCGAATCGGGTTCATGTCGCAAGATCGCCCCCGCCTCCCCCGTGTGAACTTCACCACACGGGATAGGCTGGGTCATCAACCAACTCTCCAAGAGATAGGCTACCCGTGTGACCACAAATGTGTGAAAGCGATTGCGTCTGGTCATTGATTTCTCCCTCACCACGCCCCGGATCAGGTTTCGCTCCACGCCGTCATC
>JBGSJT010000575.1:0-13093 GCA_041741715.1 Pirellulaceae bacterium
CTTTATCATCTCAACTTCAGCCGGTGATTTGATCAGCCGGAGTTGTTCGACCAACGACTCCGTTCGCAGCGAAAAGTCTTCAAGCTGATCGGTGATTTCCCGCCGCACCGTCGGTTCGACTCCGATCTGTCCGCGTCCAGGCAGGGCCTCCTTGAGACGGCTTGGCCAGCTGCTGGCCATGGGGGCCGGGTACTCGCGGTAGGAGATGATGTTGTGTCTTTCAATGCCATGAGCTTTCGCCATATGCTCCTGGTCAAGTTTGGGCACGAGCAGCACCGGCGGACCATCTGCCTCAACCAACAGGAAAAACGGACGCTCTAACGGTTCGAACCCAGCGCCCGTTAGATAGAAAATGCTCTCAAACGAGGTGACAATGAAAAGGTCCAGTTCGCGCTCCTTGAGTTTTCGCTGCAAGTCCTTGAGTCTCTGGCAGTGTTCCTCTGGCGAGATTTGGAGATTCATGGTTTCCGCCTTTCTGGTTGTTTGTGTAAGTAAACACTTACGTTTGGTGCAAAAAAAGAGAACTTCTAGTTTGGCGCGCCATTCAGTATCAAGTATGCCATTGTTGAGAACAGTTGTTTGCGTTTTCTTGAACTCATCAGCTCAAGGTCGTGAGCAATGTTCATGAAGGCCACCAAGCCAATCAAGGCCCAAGTGGTATCGTCGTCATTGGCCACCTCTCGGTCGCAGGGTTGCTCGCGATGTTTGGAAATCTCCGTTTTTACGCGGTCGTGATACCGTCGATACAAACGTTGCAGCGCCTGCTTGACATCCGGTTCGTCCGTTTCACTGAGTGCGGCAAAGATGATCTGGTAGAGCCCTTGCTCGCCAAGATTCTTCCCAGTCAGTTCGATGAGTTGAGAGACGCGGGATTCCTTCGCAGACGTTTCCTCCAACACTGCATTCCATTTTTCCATTCGTTTCCCGAAAAGAAACTCGATGGCCGCTACAAACATGGCTTTCTTGTCTTCCCAAAGTCGATAGAGCACGTTTTCCTGCACACCGCATCGCGCTGCAAGCGCGGCGGTCGTAGCTCGCCGATAGCCGAGCTCACTGAATGCTTGGGCGACCAGCGGAAGGAGCTCCTTTCTTCGTTCGTCCGCCTTGCTGGGTCTTGGCACGTCACCCTCCTGTCGTTACGTAAGTGTTTACATACAGAATAATAAATGTCGTTAGTTTGTCAATACAGACAACATGTAAAGCACTCTGCGGCCTGCCCGGTTGCGCTATCAGATTGACAACAACAAGGCGTCGTCATCCAAGCCTGGCACCAACCACGCCCTGGTGCCCCATGTGGGCGTGTCCGGAGCGCGCTCGAATCTGCCGAGGTCGAAAGGACCACAGCAGCTTTCGTAAGGATAAATCACAATGCCGTATGGCGGTTTGAGCGGTATAAACGCCAATTTTCGATTTTCTCTTTTTCGGCGGAACATGTCCTCGCTTCATAGATTTTCGTCATGGTGGCCAGCGCCGCAATTCGGGTATAATGATGCTTCCAATATAAGGAGCTTTGAAACAGTATGAGTATCGAAATCCCTACCGACCTTCAGCCGGCAATCGCAGCAGCCGTTGCCGGTGGCGAGTACAAGAGCGAACAGGAACTCGTAAGCGAAATTCTTCGGGCCACCGTTCCCGTGCTGGGACAATACAGGCAATTGCGATCAGAAATTCATGCTTCGCTTGAAGACCTCGAGCAAGGACGCGTTCGAGACGCAGATTTCAATGCCGTTCGAGAGCAACTCCGCAGGGAATATGATGCATCCGGAAAGCGTCGATAATGCCGCGAGTCTGTTGGACGGACAAGGCAGAGCAGAGCGTTCTGGATATTGGTCGGTATATCATTGATCGCACGCAGAGTCTGGAGCGTGGACTAGATGTAATAACGCGCATTGAAGAAAAGTGTGCGCTATACGCGGAGTCTCCGGAGGGTGGCACCAGAAGGCCCGATCTTGGTCCAGGCCTGAGGTGCTTTCCGGTTGAAAACATAATCGTCGTCTACCGACCAATCCAGGATGGCATCGCGATTATTCTCGTAGCGCACGGACACCAAGATGTGGCAACTATCGTCGAGAAGATGATGAAGGGGAAAGAGTCAGACCGCGACTAGTCCTTGACCTGGTTTTGAATACCTAGTCCCTCGGTCTGTAGCCGGCCGCGGCATTTATGACTCGTGCCTAACGCTGGTGAGCGAGCAGTCCGAGCAAGGATTCATCAAGCGGTCCGAAGGGATCGTCCAGGGAGAAGACATCATCCGTTTCGTCAATGTTGCCAGCCATCGGAAGTTGGTGGGACCCACTCGGTGGTGTCAGTGGGTATCGAGTCGTTTCAAGGCTGCTGGCAGTAAATCGGTTCAGCAATTGATAAGACTCCTCTGAACGGTTCAGCGCTTTCGGTTGCTCATCGCTCCTACGGACATCTGCAACGGGATTAGGACGGTTGCTATCCAAGGGCGGTGCCATACCGGAAACGGATGGAACTGCAGGCTGTTTTGCAGCGTCTAGCCTACTGCCGGGTGCCGGTGGATCGGCGATGCCTTGCGGGTTTGAGTTGCCCGACGCTAGGGAAAAAGTAACCGTCGCGGATAGGCTGCCGGATGTCGTTCCACGAGCGCTGGCGTACTCGTAAACTTTGTCAGTGCCGCTGTCGACGATCCAGATCGACTGGCTGCCATTGGTTGGGTCAATGGTTAGGCCCGTGGGCAACTGATTGGCGGAATCGATGGTCCAGCTACCGACCAGCGAGCCGCTGAGCGAGTATTTGAAAACCTTGTCAGTCGAGCTGTCGTTGACAACCCACAAATAAGTTCCGTCGGTGACGATGCCTTTGGGATTGGTGTTGCTGCTGTTGAGCGGGAAGCTGCTAGCGGCATTCTGGCTGCCGGATGTGCGACCGGCTGCGCCCGTGTAGCGATAAACAGTGTCGGTTCTATTGTCGACAATCCACACATCGCTGCCGTTGGTAGCCAGGCCCTCGACTTGAGACTTGGAGTTCAAGGTTCCGGCCGTCCAGGAGCCTTGCAATCCGCCAGCCGTGTCATACACAAAGACCTTGCGGTTTTTATCCGCAACCCACACCGTAGTCCCAGCCGCCGTACTCGCCGCGCCCCGCGGTGCGGAGTTGCCACTATTGATGGCGTAGTTTTCAATCGCACCGCCCATCGCATCGTATTCATAAGTTCGATTCGTCGTAGCGTCATTCAACACATAAAACTTGGTCGACAACGTCTGGGTGATGGTAATGGTCGCTGAGTCGGTCGAAACCGCTCCATCCGCGTCGGTAACTTGCAGTCCAATCGTGTAGGTTCCAACCGCAGTTGCAGTGAACGAAGCACTCACGCCCGATGCGTCGTCGTATTGGCCATCGTTATCCAGGTCCCAAGCGTATCCCACAATGTCATTGCCTGGATCGCTGGAGCCTGATGCGGAGAGGCTCACCGGCGCGCCCACAGATCCGTTTTGGTCACTACCGGCATTGGCGGTTGGGGCAACGTTGTTGACAGTGATACTCGCGGTGGTCGTTGATGTAGCTCCCCGATTGTCGGTGACTCGCAGGCCGACGAAATAGCTTCCGCTGTTGGTTTGCGCAAAGCTTGGCGCGACTCCGGCAGCGTCATCGTATTGTCCATCACCATCGTAGTCCCAAGCGTAGCTGGCGATCGTGCCATCGGGATCGCCCGAGCCAGCACCACTCAAAACGATCGAGCTACCTTCATTCACGATATAGGGTCCACCTGCATTAGCCACAGGAGGCGTATTGGGGCCGAGTGGAACACCCACGATACGCATGTTATCCACATCGGCATCTTCATCCGAAGCGCTGACCTTCGATCGGAAGCGGACTTTCAAGTTTGCAGAAGTGTAGGGCGTCAAGTCGACGGTTTCGCTGTGCCACACATCTTCTTGGCTGACGTTACCATTGAGTCGCCGCACATCTTGCGTCCAGCTTGCACCACCGTTGGTCGAGATGTCCAGCGCCAGATATTCGCCCGCGTCAAAGCCACTTTCGATCAGCCAATCAAAAGTTAGAGTCGACTCGCCCACCCCGCTCAGATCGATCGCATTGGCGGTAGCGAGCGTCGCATTGGTCGCTGATCCATCAACTTCCGCAGACCACGATCCATCCGTAGCCCGTTGCGTCGAGCGGAACCAATCGTTTTGGATATCTTCAACCCACAAACCATTCCACTCGCCAACTTCGAAGCTATCGTAAAACAGTGTCGGTGGTGCCTCGTTGTCGATGATCGTGACCACGCCTTGGCCATCAGCGATGATTCCGCTCGTTGGATTCGCAAGATTCACAAAAAACGTTTCGTTGCCTTCATAGATAGAGTCATCGGAAGTCTGGATAATTATCGACTTCACTGTTTCCCCTGGTAGGAAGGTGATTGAGCCCCCTGATATATCAACAAAATCACTACCTGAGGTCGCGGTTCCCGATACTACCGAGTAAGTGACAGTTACGGGAACTCCTGCTGGGGCCGAAAGACTGACAGGCACGACAGCTAGCGATTGGGATCCATATCGCAATACCGGGTTCTCAGTATCGGCATCCGATTGGTCCCAATCGTCCTCGCCAATGACATAGAGCATTCCAGCCGAACCGAAAACCAATCCTTGCGGTCGGAACAAGCCACCATTTGTGTTCGACGCAACCTGTTCGATAAACGCGCCGGTTGTACCGTTATATCGAAAGACGGAGTCATTCCCGAGGCTGGATACGTAAAGATCGCCGTCCGGACCGAAAGCCACATCCTGGGGTGCGTTCAAGCCTCCGTTTCCTGATGCGACAAAGGCGCCCATATTCGCGCCAGTGGTAGCGTTGTATCGGACAACTTCGTTCGTGCCGACGCTTGTAACGTAAAGGCTGCCACCGTGAAAGACCATGTGGAATGGATTGATCACTCCGTTTCCAGCTGGAATGAAAGCATCCATAAATTGACCGGTTATGCCGTTGAAGCGAAGTACCTCGTCTGCTAGACGGTTACTAACGTAAAGGTTTCCATCCGGACCAAATTCAAGCCCCGTTGCGTTGGCTAGACCTCCGCTCCCGGCTTTCACAAAATCGTCGATATAGGCGCCCGTTGTTCCGTTAAATCGTCGCACGCGACCATCAAAACAGGCTACATAGAAGTTGCCATCGGGTCCGAAAGCCATACCCCGAGGATCGTCCAGGAGGCTCGGCACCGGCGCCGCGAAGACACCTAGGAAAGCGCCGGTTTCGCCGTCAAATCGATGGACTTCGTCGGTGGCGCGACTACCCACGAACAGGTCACCATCAGGGCCAAAAGTCGCGTGTAAGGGCTGCCACAATGTACTTGTGACCCTTGAGACGAATTCATCGACAAATCTCCAAGCATTGCTTCCCTCGTAAGCATTTGTATCGGCGATGGAGATGGACACATCATCATTCAGGATTGTAGCGACGCCGATTCCATCCGCCAATATCGCGCTGCCACCTTGAACAGAGAGTATTAGATTGAACGTCTCATTCCCTTCAACCAGCTCGTCGCCCCTTACCGAGACGGTTACTGCTGCTGTCGCTTGACCCACGGCAAAAGTTACTTGGCCGGATGCAGAAACATAGTCCGTACCAGCGATCGCACTTCCGTCGAGAGTTACCCAGTTCACCAAAGTTTCGTTCGACAGGTCACCCAAGCGTGTAATCGTAAACTCGACGCTTGTAAAACCTCCGCTGCCCTCCGATCTCGAAGTATTGGAAACGCCTATCGATTGAGTTGTATCGACTGCTGTTTGAAAATTCCAGTTGAGTATGTCATCGTATTGGTCTTTTGATGAAGCTCCGAAGCCGATCCAAGCTCGTCCTAAATCAAGATCGAGCGTGTTCGCAATGTCAATCCCCACTGTCAACGCGGGAGCAACATTTCCATCAAGGAAAACCGACAGCGTACCTGGCACATACCGTACTAATGCGTTGTGCGTCGCGCCATCATTAAGATCAAATGGTGGACTCGCCGTGCCGCGAGTGAAACTTGCGCCCGAACGATTGTAACCCGTGCCATTTGTGTTAATTGCAATATGATTGTCATTAGGGTCACCCTGAGTGACGTGGAAGAACGTATCAAACTCCACTGCCAGGCTATTCGCCACAGAACCATGGCCGAGCCCCGCATCTCTGCTCAAAGAATCAGCGGCTTCGTTTTGAATGATAAAAGCGAAGCCGGAGTTATCCCCTCCAGTAATGCGAAAATCAAAGGAGGATTCGAAGCCAACTGAAACAAACTGCTTTTCGGAATGCCATACGTTTCCCCGAGTAGTGTTTTGCGCAGGAGAGAGTCTCAGTACACTTTCAGGTGTAGTTGAAACATAGCCCAACATCGTGAGGTTGCTGGGGTCGCTAAAATCCAAGTAACTAAAACCGGAAAGTAGTTGACGATGTTCGAGACTTTCCAAGAGCAAACTTCGTCGTGCTCCAAAGCGAGTCTGTTTCGTCGATCGCCGCTGGTACATCGCCGCGTTTCCTAGAGGGCAGGTGAGGATTCCCATTAGTTTCTCTCTGTGGTTGGGGAGGATTTGAGTTTTTTGATAAGTTGAACGTTGCGTAGCGCCGCATCGTTCAGGCTTAATCTTCTGTTTGGCCGACAATCTGTGGGTTGAGTTTCCCTCGATACTGACTAAGCCGAAAATGGCTAAGTAATACACACGCGAAAAGCCCGCATTCATAAAAAGTTCGCTAAATTGGAACGAAAACGGTACGCCAATCACAAAAGCGTTCCTGGTTGGGAGTGCCGGTCGTGTAAAAGCGATGAAGAATGTCCGTAGCGAACCCGTTCCGAAGGGACGGTGCGAAGTTAGGCGCAAGGGCTCCAGACGCAAACCTTTCAATACCGTAATGAACGGTTGGGTTGTGCCGTTACACTCGAGTAATCAGAGTGGTAAAACGATGACTTGATTAACAGATACGCATTACATGAGGTTGTAATGCTAAGTTCTGGCAGACTTTATCTCGGTTTCAACGCGCTTCGGTGAATTCATTCTGTCTGCCCAAGTGGTGGATCAGATCCAAGATTTTCGCTGCCTGAACCGAGACGATATCGCAGAATTTCTGCACCCAGCCCGTTAGCGACCATCAAGTTGCCATTTACATCAAAGTCCAGCCCAGTTGGAGTGCCTCCGAGCGATCCGTCCGCTGCCGCAACTACATCTACAAAAGAACCTGTTGTTGAGTCAAAACGGAGTACTTGACCGGTCCCTTGACTGCAGACGTACAGGTATCCGTCTGGGCCAAAGCGCAAGTAATTCGGTATATCCAATCCTCCGAGGTTGGGTTCCACAAATACATCCACGAATGCCCCGGTGGTTGCATCGTAGCGATTGATGCTGTCGACTCGAGTATTAGTAACGTAAAGGTAGTTGCCATGAAATTCCAAGTGGTTGGGGTTAACCAATTCCCCGCTGCCTGAGCTGACGAAGACTCCCAAATAAGCACCTGCAATTTCGCCGTTTGATCCGCCGCCTGGCCCAGCGTACCGCAGCACCTCATTTTGCTGCGCGTTACAAATATATAAATCGCCCGACGCGTCGAAGACCATTCCCTTTGGCGCCCGAAGTTTAGAGCCGGTTCCGATAAAAGTGTCAATCTTACTGGTCGCCGGATCCCATCGGATCACATTATTCGACAAGGCTCCTGCAACATAGAGCTTGTTGTCTGGACCGAACTTGAAAAACCAGGGATTGTCCAAGCCTAAATCGTGATTTGAAATAACAACGTCGATCAAGGCGCCGTTCGTGCCGTCAAAGCAGAGAATTGAATCGCTGTCACAGCACGCTAAGTAGAGATTGCCATCTGGACCGAAAATGACATTTCCTGTTCTTGTTACGCCAGCACCTCGGCCGTCAATGAAAATCGAGGCATTCAACTCCGCCAATAACAACTCACGGCAGTCGGCCAGGCGTTGTTCATAGGCGGCATTCGCAGGGAACTCGTTAGTGAGTTGTTTTAAGAGAGTAATCGCTTGCTGGCACTCGCTCTTGACTTCGTCAGGCCTATCTTGTGCCTGCAACTTCAGTGCGCGGGCATGGCGCACGATTGCCAGGTTGAAACGGTGACGGGGAATTGTCGGAAATTCGGCAATCAGCCGTTGGAGGACGGTAATAGCCTCAGCATATTTAGCATCACCTTCCTCCGCAGCGCCCTGATCGGTCAAGACACTGGAAAGCATGGCGATGGTGAGTGCCAAGTCGACTTGATAACTCACATTGCTCGGCACATCTGCGGCCAGTTTTTGTTTGTGTTTTAACGAGCTCCGAACTTCTGCTTCTGCCTCGATATGCTTACCTTGGGTCTGGAGCAGATCTGCCAACGTGTGGTGCATATTGCTCAAGTATTCACAAAAGCCACGATCATTGGGCGCACTGGCCAGCAGTTGGCTTTCGCTCTCAATGGCGCGACGCAGCAGTGACTCGGCCTGCTGCTGTTCGCCGTGTCCCATCAGGACCATCGCCACATTGTTCTGCATGCCAGCCAGCATGTGCCGACTTCCAGGGTGCTGCGGAGAATCGGCGACGCGCTTTTCCTCGATCGCCAAACCTTGTTGAATGGCACTCAATCCCTCTTCATGCAGCCCTTTATCGAATAGCGCTAATCCCAAATCGTTATAGCCGAGGCTCATGTCAGGGCTGAGTCGAATGGCTTCCTGAAAGGCGGCGATGGCCTCGTCAAACATGTCAGTAATTCTCAGACACTCTCCAAGATCGCAGTGCAGCAGACTCGATTCCGGCCGTAGTTCCAGCGCCTTGCGAAAATACGTGAGAGCTTCTTGTGGGCGGTCCAATGTAAGTAAGTGATGAGCCAGGCTACTAAAAGCTCCGTCGTAGTCTGGCTTCAAACGGATTGCCTCCTGGAGCTCGGGAACAGTTTCTTCCAATCGCCCAGCTTTTTCTAACGCGTATGCCAAGTTGAGCCGCGCACCGGGGCTCTGGGGCCGGAGCGCGATGGCGGTACGTAGGTAACCCACTGCTTCATCAAAGCGAGTCTGGTTGGAGAGCATCAAGGCTGCCCCCAAATCGTGATTTATCCAAAAGTCGCCTGGAAAATGCGGCTGTGCGCGTTTGAGGAGAAATGCTGCCTCGTCGAGCTTCGAGTGGTTCACCAAAGCTTTCCCCAGCATCACTTGTGTCGTTACTGGCAGGCTATCGACTTGCGCTTCGCGGGCGAGTTGCGAGAGCCTGTTCGCGTCACCACCTTCCAAGGCGCCGCGCAGCCGATTCCGCCAGACATCGGGATCGACCAGCTCGGCAATATTTAGCAAGTGGTTCGCTTCTGTTTTCAAATTGCTAGAAAGCAACATGGATGCCCAGTCATCGAGAGCCACGGCCAGTTGCAAGGCGATTGTTCGCTGGCTGACCAAATTCGCCGCCACTGCCTGCGACAGTTTGGGAATGTCAATGCCGTATTCGCGGAATGCCGCTTCGTAGGCTGACACACTGGACTGCTCATCGAAGTGATTTTCACTGACAGCCGAACGCGCCAGCCTAGCCTGCTCCAAGGTGTTCAACATCGCCAAGTCCGAACGGAGTCGGAAGACGCGTTCGTCAAGTTGCGGATTGCCGCTCGCGCTGGCCAGCTGCGCTTCCGCCTTTCTCACCGCGGAAACCAACTCCGCTTGATGCGGATTACCGGCTTGCAAGAGTGGCTCGGCAATGTCGAGCGCCTCGACCAGTCGACTTTCAGCCTCCAGGCGACGCAATCCTCGGTCCCTGATGATCCAGCCAACGCTGCTGGCTAGGATGAGTGACGCAGCCAAGGTAAAAGCCGCGGCGGAATAAACTAGCGAACGGTGACGCTGGATCCACTTGCCTAGCTTTCGGGCAAGCGATGGATTCCGGGCTCTCACCGGCTCGTGCATGAGCAGTCGCCTGAGGTCGTCTGCCAAATCCTGTGCCGTTGCATAGCGGTCTTCAGGATTCTTGGCAATTGCTTTGGATACGATCGTTTCCAACTCAGACGGGATCGACTTGTCCACGCGACGTAGTGGCTGCGGATCCTCATCGGCGATTTTTCGCAGCAGCGTTCCACGATCGAGGCCTTCAAATGCTGGCCGGAGCGATAGTAATTCGTAGAGTGTCACGCCCAGCGAATAGATGTCGGAGCGATGATCCACGACGACTCGTTTGGCCAGCGCTTGCTCGGGACTCATGTAACGCAGTGTGCCCAGCACGTCCCCAGTCATGGTCATCTGCGGATTGCCTTCCATCCGCGCCAAGCCAAAATCGGTTACCCACAGATTGCCGCTATTGTCCAGCATCAAGTTGCCTGGCTTGACGTCTCGGTGCAAAATGCCATTCTGATGCGCGTGGTCTAGAGCTTCAGCAGCTTGAATGCCGAGCCGAGCCACCGTGCGAAAATACTCTTGCGGCTTAGACGAACGTTGGGTCGATAGATGCGCCATTGGCAATGTCGAAGGAGCTGGCGACCAGTGGGGCGCCATGGGAGTGCCATCGGCATGCTCAATACGGGTGCTAGATTCCGCAGAGTTGGTGACACACTCGTTTGTCCTCGGTGCTTGATAGGGTCGCTTGCCTGTCAGCTCCGATATGATTTCGGCCAGCGTCATACCCTCGATATACTGCATGGCAAAATAATGCACGGCACGCTCGCAGCCGACGCCGTATACGGGAACGATGTTGGTGTGTTGCAGTAGGCCGGCCGCTTGAGCTTCGTTCTTAAATCTCGCAATTTGCCTTTGATCCATCACGGAAGCAAATGGTAGTACCTTGAGTGCTACGCGACGTCGCATCGACAGTTGCTCCGCTTCGTAGACCACGCCCATTCCGCCTCGACCCAGTTCGCGGATGATGCGGTAGTCCCCAAGTGCTGCGTTGGGCTGTCGCATCGCTGCCGAGTTCTCATGCGATGAATTGAGTGACACTTCCCCCAATTGCGGAGCTACTTCGTGTATAAAATCAATCCCGTCAAGGCAAGTGATCAGCTCTGCTCCAAGATCTGGAAATCGGTCGAGCAGGCTCTTGCGGTCGGCTGCCTTGCCTGCTTCCAGCGCCTCCAGGTATTCGTTCATGGCCTGCGTTAATCGCGCGTCGCGTTCGGGCGACGACCCGCCTTTTGGTGGCATGGTTGCATCCGAATGGAAGTCGTTCGAGAGCTTCATGTGTCGTCTCCAAGCTGGCGGCGCAATTGAACAATGGCTCGCGCCCACAGTTGCTGTACGGCACCGAGACTGCGTTCCATGCGTTGTGCGACCTCGGGAAACTTGAGTCCCTTCAAATGCCGCAGGACGAGAACCTCGCGGTGATCCGCCGAAAGCCTGTCCAGGGCGTCAGCCAGAATCACCGCTTGTTCCCGCTGTACTGCGTTTTGGCTAGGACTTGCCTGCCTGTCAATCAGTCCAAAGTCCATGGCGCGGGACGAGCGGTCGAATCGCCTCTGTAGCGACCGCTCGATTCGGACATCACGCTGCTGTGCTCCGTAGTAGCGTTTGACATGGTCCGTCAAATTACCAGCCAATATCTGCCTCAGCCAAGCCATCAATTCCCTTTCGGTTGTGCCTCGGAATTTTTGGAAGTCGCGGTGAGCCTCTAGAAACGTTTCTTGCACGATATCCGACGGATCAATCTTAGCCCGGAATCGTTCATCGATCTCGATGTGCGCCAGCAGCTTCAAGTACTGCCGGTAAAGCTCAAACAGCCGTCCGATGGCATCGGGCTGGCCGCAGAGCGCCAAAGTCAACAATTCTCCAGGATCGGTTGGTTCCATAAGGATCATTTCTCGCCTCTCTTTCACAAGCCGAAAGAGCTTAGCCAATACACACGCGAAAACCGGCTATAAATCCTGATTTGGGATCGCGGCCGCCCCCTGCCACAGCTGTTTGTCGCAAAAATGCAGAAATGTAAACTCGGTTACTGCCCCAATCGCGGCAGAATGCGAGCTCCCTCGGCAATGACGAAGTTTTCAGGGAACCCAATGCTGGACAAGATTTTATCAGTCAGATTAGGTAATTGCTTCAGAGTAGAAGAATTTGGCAGAGACCGCCTCGAGGACCCACCGCATTACTTTGGTGTCCGATTCAGGCAGCACAACAATTAGAGCCCGGCGCCAGAGTCGCGTCCCACCGAGACTGGAAATTTCATCCTATCGGGATTCGGAAGAATGACATGCGAGGCGTCCGGCTAAAATTCCGCCATTGACACTTTAGCGGAACTGGCTGGATACGACGCGGATGCGTCCAGGACTGACTTTAGTTTGCGTGTCGCCGAACTGGCAGCGGGTGGACAAACCACCCGGGCGAAAGCACTTGCTCAAATGAAGGCGGTGACGCGGACCTCTGCGGAAATCGCTATCAATTTGACAGCTGGCCAACATCGAGTAGTGCGGGCCTGCCCGATTGCAGCTCGTGCGTAAGGAGGGCGTGACATGGGGTTTAAAATCGAGTGCGAAATGACGGTTCGACATTGTGCCTTTTCGCTGCCCCGAGCCTGGAGCTAGTTGTTGTCGTTCTGACCGCAAAAACCGCCAGCATATGCTGCTGTCGCCAGCCACAACGCCTTGCAAAGATCGCAATAAATGCCCCACTCGGTCGATGAATCCCCAGCAGGTTTGAATGACGCCGGTTCGTGGGCGGTGTCGACACCGCTGAACTTAGATAAAGTGGGACCTGTGCGGGTCTGGTTTGTCAGGCCCTTTGTCATCACCACCGAAAGCCAGAGAGCACTACGTGTCGCGGATGAATACCACGGCAAGCCATCGGCCACTTCATCCGGGCGTTGATCAACTATGGATACTGGCTGCCACGTATTTGAACGCAAAAAACAACGAGGCTCTCAGTTTGATTGAACTTAGGAACATCAAATGAGTTCGAAAGCCGGAGACTATACACCCGACGAATTGGCATCGTTGGTAAATAGATTAAACACACAAGTGCAAACCACTCGCCGTGAGAATCTGGCGAGACTCATAGACGAAATCGACGGTTTGGCGCAGACCATATCCAAGGAGTTGAAACTCGACCAATCTCTCTTGGATCGGAAAAAGGCTCGATACAAAGACGAGTTTAGCCTCTTTGATCGAATCAACCCGTTCAACACTGAGAGGCAAGAAGCGCACATACGCGACGTTAAAC
>JBGSJT010000576.1:0-10803 GCA_041741715.1 Pirellulaceae bacterium
TCGCGAAAATCTCGAAATACTCAATCTATGCTGATGCGGGCTACACCAAGCTGTTGCATTCATTCGATCAGGAAAAAGCGACGGCAGCTGCGGCATTAACTTCCGCAGGGCCAACTACTCCTGAGCTCACACCGTGAGGTCGGTGTGTGGAGTTAGTGGTGACCGTCCAGCGCTCTTCCACTTGCGCTTGCAAATGGAGGGGCATTTTTTTGCGGCATTCTAAATTGAGATTCTCTCCACGATATTTCTAGTGATTTTCTTTTGCCGTCGATCGTACAAGCGAGTGGTCCTTGGATCCGCGTGACCTGCCAGGACTTGCACGTTCTCCAGGGGGACACCCTGCTCTAAGAGATCCGTGATGGTTGCGACCCGAAACGAATGCGGTGAGAGCCGAGCGGGTAGACCGATCGCGGCCAGGCGGCGCTTTACCATGCGGCCGATATCGTCGGCTGTAATGGGGCGCTCCGTCAGTCGCTTGGTATTGCGGTTGGCGGTTGTGAATAATGCTCGGGTGGATGAATGACCAACCGATGGTTGGCAGGATTGCAAATAGCGACATAGCAGCGTTTGCAAATCGTGCCGCACGGGGATCTCTCGCGACTTGCCTCCCTTGGCGGAGGTGAGTGCTTGCTCGAGTTGCACCAACGCTTCGTGGCTCAGTGGCTCTGTCGGCAGCGACAGTCGAATCAGCCCGCGATCGTAAGCAGTTAAGTATACCATTTGATCAGCGAAGACCTGTTGTAACTGGCTCGCCGGGATATGTTGATGGTGTCTGGGGAGCTGTAGCAAAAGTATTCCGCTGCGTAAGTCGCTGTCGGGCAACTCTGCGTTCCATCCAACTAGCTCTGCGATTCGAATTACTTGTTCGGCGTTACGAAGTTGAGCAGTAACGGTCGCTGCCGTTGGTTGGCTGGTACTTTCGAGGGCACCGAAAGCTGAAATCAGCGGGCACAAGTTCACCGTCTCCGATTGAATGTTCGCGGAATCACGCAGTTGTTCGACAAAGGCTAGCAGCCCATCGTCGGTAAACGTACAACGAAGTGCCTGCTGGATCCCACACTCGATGGCAGCCAAGCTCGTCGCTTGCGGTGCTATGCCAAGACCCAACGTGGAATAGCTTCCCAGCCATTTATGAGTTCCGGCGATCAGGAAATCGGCAACTTGACAATCGTCATCAAGCGGGACGTGCCCCAGCGCCTGAGCCGCGTCGATCACGACAAAGCGTATCTCGCCGTCAAAACTTTGAATGGTGCGCACGATTTGAGCCACTGGAATGCGTGTCCCCAAGTGATCGACGGCGGGCAGAAACAGTCCATCGCAGCCTTCGGAGCAATAGGTGAGGCACATATTCTCGCAAAACTCCTCGACGCTCACGCCGCGATCATATACTGGCCGTCGAAAGCTCTTCACGAAAACTGAATCGGAGTTTTCGTTTGAAGCTCGGTGCAGCTCCTGCAAATATCTGGGCCAACATGTATCGACGGTCATGCAGCGCCGACAACGTTTGAAGAGCTGTTGTAGAGCGAGCCGAATTAATGCAATTGAACGACTGGCCACAAACACGCGTGAACACGCGGACGCGCCAAACATCTTTGCGACGGATTGTTCAAAAGCCTTGACACCTGGCCAGGCTGGCAAACAATTGGATTCACAAGCAACGACCTCACCCGTCCGCAGCCACTCGACCAGTCGAGGATGCGTGGGAGTTGTTCCGACGAAGTTCAGGAATTCATCCAGTGCTTGCCGGGCGGATGGTGCAAGCTGACCAAGTCTCGCAGAGTCGAGATAGAGCGGGCGTAACAAATGTAGATCCTTCCGGGCTCGGTCTGCATATTTTACGCTGACTAGCGTCGCGAATCCAGCAAGTCGCGATACGCGCTGGAAAAGATGCCAAGACGCTTCCAACGCTCTTCCGCTGCTTCGACCGCTTCAAAGTTGAAACGTAAAATGAAGCGAGCGGTTCGACACTTGTCATCCAGCACCTGCTCACCGACCGCGTGACTGCCGTAGATGCCAAAGTCCCCTAGTAAGTCAGGCTCGGTGGCAATCGTCGACTGGCGGACTAGCTTGATCCAAATGCCGTGTCGATGGTGAGTGTCGATCCAGCTGAGAATAGGTTTGTTTGGAAACGATTGATCCGCTGGCCAGATCGATTCACTTAGAATTACGATACGTTCGATGTTCAGGTTTTGGTGGTCGACCAATTCCAGATTGAACTGGGTACTGTGTTTGCCAGGTTCGTCCTGCCAGTAATCTACACTTTTTACCCAAGATACCGAGCGATAGAGAAAAACGTGTCGACTGCGAAGCAGCGCTTCGTAAACGATGCGCCAACTTTCCGTGCCCTCAAAAATTAGTGTCCCTTCGGCGACTTGCTGGAACTCCAACTTGGCCGAAGCAATCTTCTGTAAGGCGGCTTCACGAAACACGAGGTCTGGAATTTGGCCGATACGTTTTAACGCTCTGGCAATTGCCAAGTACTCGTCATAAATCTCTTTGTCATGAGCGATTGCATCCTCGGGACGAGAGAATAGTTGTCGATAGGCACGTTTTAGATTAGTCATACTTAGAATCTCCGAAAAACCTTGTTGAATTGCAAAACCTGAGGATGCACCACCAGTCCTCACAGGCCAGCCGAGGCCAATAGGCGGCGTGGTCCATGAGTGCTGGAGGCAATTGGTCTTCCCGAGATCAAAGTTGAAAGAGCTTTGTGAGCGACTTCAAGGCTCAACGCTAGCAACCGCAGTCCAAACTGCTAGCTGCATGTCAAACGTGTTGTGGCAACGCTCAGAAAAGTGTTGCATAAGATTTTTCAGTTTCCTGATTTTCAACCTGACTTTTCTCGCTGTCATCGATCCGGACTCGCGTCCTGAGGCCGTCAGGCCCTTGGCCCCATAGGATTGTGGGTCGAAGTGGTCGAATGAATCAGCAGGGAAGCTTACATCGTGCACAGCCTCATCATTTCCGCACTCTCGATTGCGCGCCAAACCAAGCCTGGCTGGTTGAGAAGCAGCTCGATTACAATGCCAGCAGAAGACGGCGGAATCCCAGACTGATTCTCACATGCTTAACCAACAGATTGTCACTCCTCCTCCTATTTTACTTTGAATATTCATGTCCGACCCAACTAATCCGTCAGTCCGCGAACACAATTTGCTTTTGTGCCTTCTTGCCCTTCAAAATAACATCATCACTCGAGAGCAATTGTTAACTGCATTTTCAATTTGGGCAGCGGACAAGGAGCAGGATCTGGTTCAACTCCTTGTGAATCAAGCAGTGATCACTGACGCAGATTTCAGTCTCCTGCGCCAGTTGGTTGAGCTGCATCTGCGTACCTTTGATGGAGATGCAGCCGCATCACTGACGCAGATGTCTTCAGTGTCGACTGTAAAGCAGGCTCTGCGATCACTTGTTGACGATCCACTGTTAGCAGGGGAAATCCCCTGGTTTTCGGAAACTCTCGACCACGGACTTGATCGGAGTACAAACCGCAACCGTAGCTCAGATACATTCGAGCGAGCGAATGCAAATCGTTTTCGTATCGTAAAGGAACATGCTAGAGGTGGCTTGGGCGTGGTCTATGTAGCAGTAGACACGCAACTACGCCGTGAAGTTGCAGTCAAGCAGATTCGTGCGGACCGAGTAACTAATTCCGCGTATCGCGATAAATTTTCACTTGAGGCAGAGGT
The DNA here is from genome assembly GCA_041741715.1 of Pirellulaceae bacterium. Taxonomy (GTDB): domain Bacteria; phylum Planctomycetota; class Planctomycetia; order Pirellulales; family Pirellulaceae; genus Aureliella. The sequence continues at coordinate 3,690 of JBGSJT010000576.1, forward strand.
CACTGGACAACTTGAACATCCCGGAATTGTACCAGTGTACGCATTGGGAGTAGATGATACTGGAGCGCCATTCTATGCGATGCGTTTTGTGCGCGGCGAGGATTTGCACGCGCGAATCAAGAAGTTTCACACGCGCATTGGAAAGAAGGAAGAAGTATTTGACGGAGTTGAACTGCGAGGTCTATTGCGGCGCTTTATAGATGTATGCAATGCTGTAGAGTATGCCCATGATCGAGGCGTGCTACATCGTGATCTGAAACCGGGCAATATCATGCTCGGAAAACATGGCGAGACTTTAGTGGTTGATTGGGGACTTGCCAAAGCTTCGGGGAAGCACTTTTTTGCAGACACAACTGGTGAATTGAGCGAACTACCTATTCAGTCTGGCAGCTCAGGTGCTACTTCTGAAACCGCCTATGGATCATTCATTGGAACTCCTGCATATGCTCCGCCAGAACAAGTTCTTGGCAAGCTAGAGGAATTGGGTCCGCCATCTGACGTCTATTCGCTGGGTGCGATTATGTATGAGCTGCTCAGTGGTTGTCGGGCCATTGAGGCTGCCGACGTACATGAGTTAGCGCAAAAAGTGGTTGCTGGAGACTTCAGGGAACCCCGTCAGCACAATAAGCTCATATCCAAGTCATTGAATGCGGTCTGTATGAAGGCGATGGCGACTCGCCCGTTTGATCGCTATCAAACTGTCGGACTGTTGCGGAGGGATATTGAGTCTTGGCTTAGCGATTTACCGGTGACCGCGCGGCGGGAAAGTTTGACGGATCAAGCCCATCGCTGGTTCCGCAAGCACCGTTCGCTAGCCACCGCCAGCATCTTTTCGGTACTTATCATTGGCTTGATATCCACGTTTGCGGCCTATCGCATGAACTATCTTCGCGGTCAGGAAGCAGCGGCAAGGAAGCAATCGGATATTGACAAAGCCAGTGCACAGCGATCACAGAAACAGTCGGAGCTTGATAAGACAGCTGCAGAAGCGGCGAGAAAACAAGTCTCAGCGCAATCACGAGAATTTCGGCTAGCGGCAGCAGAGGATTTCTTCGAAGCAGGGCTGTTTGCGTACGACGCTGGCAATTTGGAACAATCTGATCGCTTGCTTCAGCATAGTTGGATCAACGCCAAAGCCTCACAGGAGCTGCTGAATCGCCTTCAACCGGTTATCCTTGATCGGCTGAATCGAGGTGGACGTCGAATAGGTTTTCCGCTACGTCATGATTACCCCGTTCAAGACACTGAGTTCTCGTACACGGGCCAATACCTAGTAACCAGTACCGGCAGGCGAGTTCGAGTTTGGGATTCAGAAACATCTGCACTTATTACGGAGCTCGACATAGCTCCGATTGTGTCATGGGCGCGTTTCATTCATTGCAGTCCGGTTGCCAATGAATTGCTGGTTGGCGGAGACTCGACAGTCAAAGTATTCAGCATTCCGGATGGCAAGGTGCTCAATACCTTTGAACGCGAATGGGATCGTGCTGCAAATCCAGCTGGAACGACTCTTGCAGCATGTTTTTCCAACTCAGGCAAGAGCATTGCTATAGGGCGGATTGGAGAGGCAACCATTTATGACATACGAACAGGTGTGGCCCTTCAGGAATTTACATGTCCCTCTGATTCACCCATGTTGGCTGAAATATTCTTCAATAAAGATGACACGCGTCTCACATATGGTGTCGAGCAACAAACGGTAGCCACTTGGATCGTGGGAAACAACTCACCCGTTCCGGATAAGACTTTTGGCGGAGGAGGTATCGCCCTGAAGGGGACCAAACAAGTATTCTCAGTGTACCCGCAGCATTATTCGAATATCTTCTTTGATAAGTTCACGGATGCCAAGCCTGTGGGGGGCGCGAGCATGTGGAATTTTCGTGACCTCACCGTGAGCCCACTTGGACTATTTGCCGCGACGCGTGATTCGAGAGTAGCACGCCTTTGGAGTCTTGGCACGGGCGAGCCGGTCGGTCGACACCTCCACCACGCGGAGACAATCACTGATATCGCATTTAGTCCGGATGGCGCCACAATTGCGAGCAGCTCCATGGACGCAACGGTTATGGTTTGGGATGCTATTTCGGGCACTCAACTCGTTGGACCGATGCAACATACGAACACAGTAAACTCAGTGAGGTACAATCGAGACGGCACGCTACTCGCAACTTCCTCTGCAGATAAATCCGCTCGAATCTGGAGTGTTCAGAATGGAAAGGAACTAGCCAGAATTCCTCACTCGAAGCAGGTCTCGTTCGCGACGTTCCATCCCTCGAAATCTATACTTGCCTCCGTTTCCGATGCGACAGTGCAGTTGTGGGATTTCTCTTCCGATTTACCGCGTTTCTTGATAAGGCGGCACGTCTCAGGAGCGAGCAACACTCCGGAATCCCCCTATAGCTTTTTCCGTCTCAGCCCCACTGGTTCGATCGTAGCGACAGCCACCTACGGACAAGTAGCCCTATGGGATGTCAGTTCGGGACACCTTATTGGGCAACAGGCTATCCAGAATGGTATCGTCAATGACATCGCTTTCAGCCCCGACGAGACACAAGTTGCAATCGCGGCCAGAGGACCGCAACTAATCCAATGGAACTTTAAGAAGAATGTCACTCACACGCAAAGGGAATTGCTTTTGGATCCACAGCTATTGCGGTACAGTCCAGACGGTAGTCGGTTGGCAGTAGGCGCTTGGTCCAACAACGTTACCAATAGTGATGCATGTCTAGCATTTGTAAACACAACGTCCAACACTATTCTCGGCCAACACAGGTGCGTACAGCAAACATATCCCGTTCGCGGATTGAGGTTTGAATACAGTGGAACCGGTGAGAGCCTGTTTCTTGCGTCAGGCATCGAGAACTCCAACACGCAAGGGGCCGTGCTCACTGAATTCAATACAGCTACAGCTGTCCCCATTCGCGAGCTGCACAAATACTCTCCGAGCTTGATATTCAAGCTTGTTGTTGTGCCGAATTCGGAATTCTTTGCGGTAGCTACCCCTGCAAGTACGGATCTTTTCGCATTTTCGACGGGCGAGCTTGTTGCCAGTTTGGCGGGGTCAACCGATGTTTCCTTCAGTCATGACGGCAGACTTGTACTTATTCGCTCTGTAAAGGAAACGGTCGTATTGAACCGAACTACCGGTGAGAAACTGCTCACCATGATGGTGAATGAACAGGGGGCCTCAGCGAAACTGTGTGGAGTTGATGACACGATCTGTGCAAGCATGATGGTCTCAAAATCGCAACCGCGTGGTTTCTTGACTCCCTACCCCGAACAGACACTAACGTTCACAGACACCAGGACTGGCTGGCGGATGGGCTTTGAGATTCCCGACGTTCGATCCTTCGAATTGTCTCCCGATCATCAGAGCGTAGTCGTCCATACCTCCGAAGGAATTCTCCGGCGGGACATTCCCACCTTAATCTCCGAGCCAGTCGCTACTGAGATGCTAAATGCGATTACGGGATACGCGATAAGCGATGAAACTGGAGAGAGTCATAGCTTGGACTTAGATACGTTGCAGCGATTCGCCGCATTGTTTCTGGACAGTTTCCTGACCACCACTCGTTTGAGATCACCAAAAGGTGCGGAGGAAGTTCTCAAATACTTAGCGACTCGCTACTTTGTTACGCAGAATTGGTTTGCTTGCCAGCGGTGTCTGGATGAGCTTGAGAGAGAAGGTTTGCTTGATGAAGAACAATCGCAATGGGTACCTCTCGTGAAACACAACGCGCAACTTGCCGAAGATCATCTTCGAGCCCGATGTGCAGACGCTCTGATCGAAGTATCGGTCCAAAACTCCGAGTTCGAAAAGGTACAGAGCACTATCTCTGAAGTGAACGCAGCTGCTCGATACAACCTAGTCGCTGCTTTTGCCGCGGAGGTCAATGAAAGCTGGGCACATTCCAGGTCCTTCTACGAAACTTTGCTGGCTGAGCACCCGAACAATCCGGAAATCTGGAAGCGATATCGGAACGTGCTGAAAAATCAAGCTGCGGTTCCTGCCAGTGGTAACAACATGGCTTCGGGCAACACGCCCACTTTGAATCGGACGCTAGAGGCTCAGCTCTCCAGATTGGATAACAGACTAATGGAAGGAGTATCCGACGAGCAAGCAGCAAGTGCAGTTAGTGAATTACAGACGTCGCTCGAAATCTCGAAGGCATTGGCTCATGTAGATGGCTCTGTTGCAAGTCGTCTCGCAGCGTACCGAAGCCTGTTTACTGGGGAGTTGTTCGATCCAACTAGCCCAGACTGGCGTCTCGCCATCACCTATGCCCTGAACCGGTCAGATCCAGCAATTAGTCAGTCCTGCGTGAAAGCAGCCGACAATTGGTTTAATCGGCTTCCTGAAGACCAGCGACCAAGCGCAAATTGGCTGAAGGGATACGCATTGGCAGCATCTGACGTGACTGATTCTTCTTTGTTGCCTTCGCCAGACAGCACGGAGGCAACAGCCGATTCTTGTTTTTTCCTTGCCAAGGTCCACTTGATCAATGGCAGGGAAGAAGAATGTAAATCCGCAATACTTCGCTCACGGGAGCTGCTAAAGGCTGACTGGGCAGACAAGCCGGCAATCTGGAAGCTACCGTGGTACCAACGCGTGATGGTTGAAGATCTTTATTCCCAACTTTCGGCACTAGAATCGCAGCTCAAGTAAGATCCTCAGCATTTTGCGAGAGTTTGTATCCGCCTGATGAATTCGTGGAGAACGATTTCACGTCACTCCACTGCGTCGAGGCATCTCTGGTTTTCCTAACGCATGCGCATTCTTGAATCGTCATACAGCGCGCGTTCGCTGTTCGCGGCCATGGGCAGTACGTACTCCTATCGCTTTCATGCAACGGTCCGGCTCTTTGGGTAGCGGAGATCCCGGAAGCGCATCGTGGGCTATAACCTGCAACACAGTGTTTCAACGCCCGCCCCTCCACAGAGAGTTCTGAACCTGAACAGAGTTCGATGAATGACCATACATCGCTTGGAGGCTGTCCGTCGGTCCAATTCAATTCATGCGGGTCCCAACGCATCTCCATCCACAGGATATTGGCGAGGCTAGATTCTTGGTCGTACACTTCAGCTCTTTCCAAGGCGGCTCTGGTCTGTCGTCCCTTCCATGAAAACGGCATGTTACGGTAACGAGATTCCGTGTGTTCGTGCATTGCCCAAGCCAAAATCAACCTGCATTGCTCATCAGTCATTGCGTCACGCTGAGCAATCAGCCACAACACGGTTTCTGTGACCGAGACTGAAAAGACTGCCAAAGTCAGCGGAGCGGACACTGCCAGGTAGGCATGGATAGTTCTCCTTCAGCTCCTACTTTTCTTCCTCCTTAGGAAAGGAAAAGTTTAGAATTTGTCTTCATTCTTCGTTTTCTTCAATTACTTTTAAGTAGCGAATTGAACACTATTGTTCGTCCTCAACTTCTCCTCCTCGATGAGCTGGGATATCTTCCGATCGATAAACGCGGTGCGGATCTGACGTTTCAAGTTGTGGCAGCCCTCTGTGAAGCTGGCTCGATCGTGGTTTCCACGAATCGAATCTTCATAGGCTAGGGCCACATCCTTGACGTCGATAACACCCTGGCTACCGCAAGGATCGACCGGGTGATACATCACGGGGAGGCGATCATCATTTACGGAGAATGCTATCGAATCAAACACGGCACCAACGAATACAACAGCCCGCTAGATCCGCGCTCAAAGTGTTAGCCATTCACTGAAAACGCTTCCGGCATACCATCTGACTCCACACCCAGCTCGCTCTTCGTACCACCATTGGCTCGAAGCCTCGGGCCGCTTCGCTCTACGTTCCCAATCTTGCGCCTCGCTCTGAGCGTCAGGCACTATGCGTCTTGAGCGGCCCCGCGCCGCCAGCCAAATCCGTCACTCATTCGAGTACAGCATAACCAGTGACGAGAAACCAGCGCGTCCGCAGCGAAACGGATCGATACCAGCCCATCGCGTTAACATTTCGTGCTTCCAGAGCACTTCAGCGCCACACCCAGCAACAATCCCGGTCCGAACACCAACTCCGCAAAAAAGCTTGCGAAGAGCTGTGCCGACAGTACGTCCCTATCCAAAACAACTCTCTCAAATTTCCAAATTGGCAGTGCCCGCTCCGCTGAAATTGGCAGTCTTTATAACGTCGGTCACATCTGTGCTTAACGCAGAGATGCGGTCTTATTTCTCGCTGCCATCCGCAGCCGAAATAGCATTCAAGTGTTTATCCACACCCAGTCGCGAAAAGCCCTCGGCCAGCAGTCTCGCTTTGACAAGCTCCTCGAGCTGTGGCCGCTTGAGTGAGCCTTTTTCTTTTGTCACGCGCTCGACAACTAATTGTACCTGCTCTCTGGATGGTAGCGGCTTTTTGACGCGAAGCTTGCTTCCAGCGGGTTTTCCGATCGGTCCCTGAAGTGTCGAGATGGCGGACTGAATTTGCTTAAGTCTAGTCGAGACACCATCGACTCGGTGCGTGAGCTCATCGAGTTCGAGTTGGTACCTAGCCGCCTTATCACGCAGCTCGCACAGTATCGGTTTCAGTTCGTTTTCTGGTTGCTCGTTCAACGTCGATTCTCCTATCGATTAATTTCATTGAGAATGGAGCTTTTGCTGCCAAGGTCCCAAACGCCAGCCAACCAGCCCATTAGCAGGTGGGCCGGAATCGGTTCGGCCAACCAGGCATGCGAGCCGGTGCTAATGAATTGGATTCCATCAGCCATAGCCTGTTCACTCAGGATCTGTAGGACGATCGGATCCGGCGAGCGCGCGGCAACCTTTTGTGCATATTCAAAATCAGTCGACAATTGCACAAACCGCCGTCGCATCGGCCACAATCCAAAGAGCTCGATCGAGGGCAAGTTGGCGGTGCTAGTACCGTGGTACAGCGGTTCGTTCGGCTCTTCCACAGTTGTAGGCTTGTAAAAACGTGTACTATGGCCGTAGCTCGCGCGGCAGAACTGACCATCAAGCTGCACGCGATGCTCGAGCCCTATCTGCTGGATCAACGAAGATAAATAGTCTGTCTGCATTGTTGGTTCATATCCATCGCACCAGCGGCTGATCACAGCTGCTAATTTTTCGGTCTGCACCCAGCCATTGCGATCCATACT
>JBGSJT010000577.1:0-10559 GCA_041741715.1 Pirellulaceae bacterium
ACCAGATTTCAGCGGTTCGCCCGTACGGGATTGCGTATGCCGTCGCCTGCCTTGGACTGGTAGGAGCTATTGTTTGCACTTGGTACTTTGAACTTAGCTCGACTTTATTCATCGCTGAACTAGCTGCCTGGTTCCTGCACAAGGATATTGATATTTGGGCTGCAATAATTCTTTGCGGACTCGACCGCGCCGACAAACTTGGACCAGTGCGACCCTCACCGTAGGTCAGACTTCGCAACGCAGCCGGAGCCACAGGTAAGCCGGCCATGTCCACACCTGTGGCTAGCTCCATTTGCCACGCCCAAAGTGGGTCGCATAGACTTGGCATAGGCCGATCTGCCAAAGGCATGGCCGCCCAAGCTTGGTAGTTCACACCGACCGTATGACAAACTGGGTAGGATTTGCGAACAGATTCCGGACACCGAAACAAACCGGGTTGTTAACCCGATGGGGTCTGTTAGACAGAGAGCGCGAGAGTTTTGGACCAATTTGGACCCGAAACCGCAAATTGGTGCCATCGCCAAATCGCATGTCTGCGCTCTCACAATTGGCCGACCCACACAAACCCTGCAAAAACCGCTATAGAAACGCAAAACGCCGAGGCTAAAAGCTCTCGGCGTTTTGAGTTAACTGGATTGTCGCGGCAATTCCGCGACGAAAATGAGCTCCCCGAAACCAACCCTCTTCATAACCATTCTCCGTTTTGCGAAATGCGTAACGCCTTATCTGGCAGGGAGTTGCGGTTTTTCGAGTCCGTTTCGGTGGGTGAAAGCGGAAGGAACGGTTTACGGAAAGTGGCACGAATTGAACCAGCATTGGAGAAGGTAGACGAATCGCACATCGCGGAAAGAGCGAGGAGCTACTTGGTTGCTGGCAGGCCGCTGAGCACGAAACGCGGCCTCCGAATGGCGGGCTTGGGCTACAGCTTGGGATCGTCATGTCCGTGGCGTTTACTTGCGCCCGATATTTCGAGATGGCTGCAGTGGTCTGAGAGCAGCATTCTTGTAAAAACCCGAGGAAACCATGGGGATTGACAGTCCATCCAGCCCGCCAAATGGAGTATGCTGGAGAATAATTATCCGGCGCGAGCGCCAGATGATTGGTTTCGCCCGCGCCTGAGCATTACTACTAGTGCGTAGATGGCCAATCAACTCAGTTTTAACAACATATCATCCGCGACCGAACAATGATGCCGCTGAGTCTATTGATACTTCTTCTGGTACCGCTTGCGTTCACGCATGCTGGGCAGAATGGCGACGTTTCTCTGACCGGTGCTACACAGGTTAGCCAAGAGGATACAACGACGGAAGCGACTCGACCCGCAACGCGCCGTCGCGTTGTTTCCAAGAAGAATGGGGAGATCTCCTTTAACGACCTCCTCTTTACCATTCCGAAGGAGGCACAATTTGCGGTCGAGATGATTCCTGCCGACGTATCTAAGTACGATAACACAATTGTGACTATCCGCGGATACATATTGCCAGCATCAGTCCTGCGCGACAAAAGAAATGAGCAATTCGTGCTGGTTCGCGACAACCAAGAATGCTGCTTCGGACCCAAGGCGGCTATCTACGATTGCATAATGATCAAGATGGTTGACGGAAAGACAGCGGACTTCTCGACACGCCCGATCGCCGTTACGGGCAAATTTCGCGTTACCACTGAGTACAAGCTCGGGGATGGTCAATACATTGCGATCTACGAGATACTGGCGAACAAAGTGAAGTAGAACACGACCAATCGGTTAGCCGGGCGGGTTTCCCCGCCCAGTCCCCACACCACCGCGTACATGCGGGTCCGCAGACGGCGGTTCGCCATTTGGTATATTGACTCCTGTAAGAAAATCGGAATTAAACACAGGGGACTAAGCTCACTTGACGTAAGCCGCACCCCACAAACTCACGCCCATGTTGGGCGTACGTGAAACAGACCGCCGCGAGATGAGTCCAGACTTTCGACACTCAAACTCGCGTCGGTCGATGCAGACCTCTTGCTCGAAGCAAATCTCCAACTCCGCAGCGGTCGCCGTCACCTCGGTCCTCTCAGCAACTTGTGTCCTTGTGCACAAGGACGGTTCGTCCTGGGTCACCAACGGCGACCGCAGTCGGGCTGGATTCGGCGCCAGCGCGCAGTCAAAATGACGACACTTTCGAAGTTTCATGAGCAGTTTTGCTGCTGATTTCCTCACTTCGGTCATGAACACGTCATGAACAACCACGCGCACTAGCACAGATCTTCAGCCGCAGCGACTTGTCCATCCTGTGGCAGTTTGGCGAAGTGTGAACTGACGCCGGTCTGGTCCAACTCTCCGTCGTGGGATGCGAATTAATCAGCCGGTTTGCTGGTATCTCGGCGCGACACCGGCTATAAAACGGGCTCTGGAATTCTGAGACTGATTGCCGCCAAAGCTCGGAGGACGCCATGCCCGAAGAATCTGATCCATTGCAATCCCTGATCGACGATATCCTCGAGGCGGAGAATCGCGGTGATGCCGTTGGCCGAGAGGCTTTCATTCGCCAGCACCCGGAGCACGCTGATTCACTGCGTAAATTCTTCGCCAATCACGACTCGATGAAAGGGAGTTCGTTTTCAGAGGATGTGACAATTCCTCCGTCAGATCCAAGTTCGGCAGTAGATGCTACACAGCATCCAAGCAACGTTAGCTCACGGGAGGAGGCAACACTCGCCGCACGAGACTCAACGTCATTTACTGAGGCAACGGTGGGCGACAATGTGCGTTACTTTGGCGACTACGAGTTGCTGGAAGAAATCGCCCGTGGTGGCATGGGAGTCGTCTACAAAGCGCGGCAGATCAATCTCAATCGCATCGTAGCTCTGAAGATGATCTTGGCCGGACAGTTGGCTGGCGAAGAGGATGTCAAGCGGTTTTACACGGAAGCCGAAGCTGCGGCCAATCTGGATCATCCCGGCATCGTGCCAATTTTTGAAGTTGGCCAGCATCAAGGCCAGCACTATTTCTCCATGGGCTATATCGAAGGGCAAAGCCTGGCGCAGAAAGTAGCTGGCGGTCCGCTGCCACCACGAGAGGCAGCAGAGCTCGTTCAAAAAATCTGCGAAGCCATGGCTTACGCTCATGAACGCGGCGTGATCCATCGCGATTTGAAGCCAGCCAATATCCTGCTTGATCAAAACGGGCAGCCGAAGGTAACAGACTTTGGACTAGCAAAGCAGATGAATGTGGCCAGCAGTTTGACTGGAACCGGCCAGATTCTTGGTACTCCGAGCTACATGGCACCCGAGCAGGCCAATGGCCAAATCGATCAAGTGGGACCGCTAGCAGATGTCTACGCGATCGGGGCGATACTCTATTGTATACTTACAGGTCGTCCGCCATTCCAGGCAGCAAGTGCCCTGGAGACACTCATGCAAGTAGTCAATCGGGAGCCGCCGGCACCGCGGGAACTGAACCCATCCATTCCCGTCGACCTGGAGACAATTTGCCTGAAGTGTTTAAACAAGACTTCAAAGAATCGCTACACGACACCCGCCGAGATATCCCAGGAACTCGAACGATTCATGAATGGCCACCCTATCCTGGCCCGACCCGTGAGTCGACGTGAACGCGCGTGGCGATGGTGCAAGCGAAATCCGGCGATTGCTAGTCTGCTGGTTTCAGCCACGCTAGGTATCGTCGCTTCCGTGTCTCTGGCTTGGCTCGCCAATGGACGCGCTATTGAGGCCAAATCCAACTTGTATGCCAGCCTACTCTCCCGTGTGCAACAACATATTAATAGCCAAGAGAACTTGGACGCGCGATGGCTGCTCGAAAAATGCCCCGAAGATCAGCGAGATTGGGAATGGTTTCACCTTTGGCGTCAATGCGAAGCTCAGCGGCGGGTGGTCGATGTCACCGCCGCGACGCCTGAGAACGCGGCTCCTGGATTGTACTTGTGGCGCTCGGATAGCCCCTGTTTCGTCACTGGCGAGGGAGTCATTTTTGATGGAGATTCAGGAGACAAGATTGGGGAGATCGCTAGCTGGACACCTATGGCCGCCAATCGCTCTGGACGTGTTGTGGCTGGCTTAGATCTTGCAGATCCCTCCAAAGTCCGCTTGGTAGAACCTTTGAAAAGTGAGACCTTGCGTTGGCTGGAAGGGCATACTAGCCCAGTGAGCATGATTCATTTTGACCCGCGCTCTACACGTTTGACGACGCTTGCCAAACTCGACGATTCTTGGGAGAGCCGGCGTTGGGAGGGAGAATCGGGTGAGTTGATCAAGTCCATCTCGCGTGACAAAGTGAAACTGCTGAGCCTGTCCCCCTGCGGTGGTTTCGCGGCGGACGTCGACGAGCAGTACCTACATCTCTGGGACATTGAAACGGGCGAGCAACTTTTGCAAATGCCCGCAGCGAGTGCAATACGCGCCAGCGCTGGCGCTCAACAACTGTTCTACGTGTCTAGCGCCGGTGCTATGTACGTGTGGAATGGTTTGGAGCATTGCCGGTTGCAATATGACCAAGACTCTGTCGCTCACTGGGGAGGTTTTTATGGCAGCGGACGGTGGCTGGTTACCCTGCTGGCCTTAAAATTGGATCCGCAAGTTAGCCAACCACCCGCAGATGGTTCGCCAGAATATCGACTGATTGTCTGGAATGCAGCCACGGGACGAATGCACATGGAATTCAAAAATTGTTTCTTCGCAATCAGTCCCAGCGGCAAGTATTTCCTGTCCTGCGATAATTCTCAAATGGGTGCAGCCCCTGAGATCACACTGTGGGACATGGAGCAAAAGCAACCGCTTCGCTCGCTAAACTTTAGTGGCTACTCTGGCACCGCGAGCTTGTCGAATTTTGCGTTTAGCGAAAGTGAGGAGTTCGTATCAGCATTCGCCCAAACTTCCACGATTCCAAATCTCGCTAAACTCAATTCCATGATGAACTTGGCGTTCCAGCCGCAAAGGAAATTTTTTTCCAATGTGGGTACGCTACTAAAAGAAGATGACGACGGGCCTACCAGACAAAGGAAATGGGTGGTTTGGCAAGTCGCCAATCCGCCGTTGAGCAATGCGGCGGTCGCGAATTTTTCCGACGTCCAATTTCCCTTCCGTCGCGATCAACTGCCGCTCGGCCCACAAAGATTGAGTGTCGTGGGGATAAATTCGCAACTGCGCGCGGAGTACGAATACCCAGATGCCATCCCGCTTCTGGGCTTTCAAGGCGATGGAAAACTAACGATCAAACGTGGCAACGGGACTCTACGCACGCTAAAGAACCATGGTCTGGTCCAACATATGACCATGAGCCAAGATGGACAGTTGTTGGCTACCGCCCGTTTTAGCGATGCCGTGTCGATGCGGAGCAGCATGCTTACCGTGGGTGCCTCCGATTGGACGTCCGGCGATATCGAACTGAACTACGAGTTCACTGTCTGGCGGGTTTCGACTGGCACAGTCGTGAGTCGCTTTCGCGGTCATCGCGGGGCGATCAGCTCCATGGCCTTCAATCCCAGCGGTACTCGATTGGCAACTGTGGATGCGTTCTACGATGACAGCGTGCTGCCCGAATTGCGCGACGGTCCGTTCACGCGTGGCGAAATGATCGTGTGGAGCACCAGCAGTGGTCAGCCCCTGCTCAAATACCCATCGATGGAACCTGGCGGATTTCGGGAAGTCTGTTTTAGTTTGGATGGAAAGCAACTCGCCGCTCGCGGTCAATCCATGGTTGTTTGGGACAGCACGCAAGTCGACTTGACGCAACGAAAAGTCGTCGACGCCATGGATTCCGCAACTCACGAAAAAGTGCAGACGCTCAAATGGCTACGCGAGAACCAAGGAACCAGCCCAGCGATTACTGTCACCTCGCCCGCCTCAGTATTGCAAGATAGCGGATTGAGACTGTATAACACCGGCGAGGGCCGGGTACAGAAACGATTGCACACGCCGGGAGCGCTGCCGATTGCAATAGGCGACGTTACACGGATTGATTTCGATCCTTCAGGCAAAAGAATTGCAGTCGGCGAAACGGGAGGAGTGCGTGTGTTTGATGCTTCCTCCGGCGAGCAGCTTGAGTTCCAACAAACTGCCCGTTCCGTCTCAGACGTTGGATTTTCGTCGCAGACTGGTGACCTACTCTACTCGACCTCCAATCCACTCCAGGGAAAATTGACTGAGTTGTTTCAGTGCGACCCAGCGTCGATTCAACCCCAGCGGTTGCTCAGCGTTACCGCCGATTCGAGCGTGTTTCGGGTTTTTCCACTACAAGAGGTGGTGCTATGCGGAGCTGTCGAGACGATCTGGTTTCGAGACCTGACGGGTTCGTCTATGGCGTCGTTCCACCTCCCAACTTCCGTAGAACAGGAGGAGCAAGCGAACGCAATAAAGATAATGCGCGAACGCAACCCATATTTGAGGCGCCTCCCTACCAACCCAAAAACCGACAGTGTGTACACCGATCTTGACATGTGTTTCGCGCAAGAGTTGATGGCCGCAGGAACCAAAGCGGGAAATATTGCGATTTGGAAAAAGACCGAATCGTCCAATGCGACTGCTAGCCTACGCGTCATCAAGGCCCACGCACAAGCCGTAGCCAAAGTGCGATTTTCCCCGGATGGTCGCTGGCTATTCTCGACATCATCTCAGGCAACCGAAGATCAGCACTCCATCAAAATCTGGGAGGTGGATGCGACTGGAAATACACCGCTCCGAATACTCAGCGGTCATCAGGGGCCCATCTTGGATTTTGCCGTCAGTAGCGATGGGAGATATCTCGCGTCTGCCTCCAGAAATGACGATGTGCGATTGTGGGATTGTCAAACCGGTGAATTAGTCTGGATGAGAGAGGTACCGGCTGGCTTCAAAAAGAAATTGCTTTTCTCCCCTGATGTGAAGACGCTCGTTTCTTGCGGTGGAAATGGCCTAGTCAACTTGGATGTGGCCACGGGAAGTCCCATTCTGCAACTGGACGGCCATCTAGCGAACCTTCGTCGTTCAGTCATCAGCAGCGATGGAAACCAAATCCTCACAAGATCAAAATACCAAATTCGCTTGTGGGACGCAGCGAGCGGTGAACTGCAGTGGACAGGAATGGCCCAGGGAGCGGGCGACATTGCTATCGATGTCGATGCGGAGCAGGTAATTCTCAGAGAATTGAATCAGATTCAATTCCTGAGTATGAGAGATGGCACACTTGTCCAGAGCGCTGCAGTTGACGGCGTTGATCCGATGTGCTTGCTACCCAAGCAACGTGTGTTGTTCATCTCAAATTGGGATCGCTACCGAAACCCGCACGAATTTCAGTTGACAGTTCTTAATTGCGACTCTGGCAAAGTACTCGAAACGGAACGTCTGCCTGTTCCAACTGGACTTATTTCGCCCACTGGACGAGTTGGCGCTGTAGAGCTGGTTGCCCTAGCCGCCACATCTGACGAACGAAATATCGCCATTGCCTTCAACTATTCCGTTCATTGGATCGACACCAAATCCCGTGCCGTCACCAATACATGGGATTGTCCCGTCAATCACAGGATCACGGCTGTTGCAACAATTCCTGATGAGCCCGGCGTGGTTGTGGCGACCGATAATGGAACGCTCCACATATGGAATCCGGTCAGTGGTGAAGTTAGAACTTTGTCCGTCGGCGAGGCAACCAACGTTTTACACGTATTGGTCTCACCCAGCGGAGGCATGTTAGCTGCTAGTACTGCATTGGAAACCGTGGTCTGGAGCTTGGCTGATCTAGCAGTGCGGGCGAGAATCCCAGGACGTGTCAGCGGACTGAGTTTCTTTCCAGATGGTAAGCAACTGCTGATGGATGACAAGATTGTCACTCTCAATTTGGCTACGGATCTCCCTTCGATACCGCACGTCGGTACAGCGACCGCGCTCAAGTTTGGTCCAGATGGTAGGTATTTGGCCGTGGGAGGGGAGGAGGGAACTGTGACACTATACGATCGTCGCACGAAGCATCTGGTTTTCCGTTTGCTAGGGCATACGGCGCCGGTTACCAATCTGGCCTTCTCACCAGATGGAAAATTTTTGGCATCAGCGGGTGGCGATCAAACGATTCGAGTCTGGGATTGCACCATTGGCTTGCTCAAGAACCAAATTCGAGAGCTCGACTGGGGAATTTCGGCTATTGCTTTTGATCCACACGGGCGAACGATAGCCGCTTCCACAAGTCACGGGAATGTTCAGGTTTTTGATCTGGCAAGCAATCAATCGATTCATTCCGTCCAATTAGCATCGCCCGTGAAATGGTTGGCCTTCACTGAAAGCGGAGAACAGCTTATCGCGGCAGATCTTCAGCAAGTTTGGCAATGGAACTCGGCTACTGGAGAAGTCGTGCCATGTTGGAACGCTAAGGGGCATGTAGTGGGACTCTCCTCCGATGGTAGTCGGATAGCAGAAATCTCTCGGCAAGGAGCACTGACATTGAGCTCGATTTTTTCGGGCGCACGACAGTTACTACACGTTGAAGACGGTCTGCAAATCAGAAACCTGAGCTTCTCCGAAAACGGCCAGTGGTTAAGTTACGTGGCGAGCGAGCGAGCGGAGTTGTGGGATCTCGATCAGCATCGCGTGAAAGCCCGGACCCCTGCCGACAAATGGAGTTTGGCAGAGCCTGCAGCTGATGGAGAATTAATGGTAGTGAGTTCACAGATCGTTCGAAAGGCTCTATCGAAAACAGCCTCACCCTGATTCTCGGGTATTCACAGGGTAGCAATTCGTCAATAGCTTCGTCAGCGCGAGTCGAGGATCGCCCAGTCGGGACACAGCCACTACGATTCGGAAAGGATTTTCGACAAACATACAGCACTCAATTGCACGCCATTCGCCACCGCGCAATTCACTGTGCAAGTTAACACCATCCCATACTTCTACACCACATTGGGCTGCGCTGCGACTGGTAAGATGAACCAGTCGTATTAGCCATCGAAGTGCCGAGGTGCATCTCGTCATTGCAGTGCTACAGCGCTTTGGAATTGTGGTTTGTCAGAGCGGTTGACGACACGATTTCTGGCGAGCAAGGGTAGCTCTCGAAATTGTTGGAGTCCAGAAGGAACTGAAAATAGCAAGCGAGATGGCGCAGACCGATGTCTCGCTCGTCCGTTTATGATTAGAGCCGAACATCTACGCTCCCTAATTTCAAGCAGGCAGAATCTCACGTCGGTGGGTTCGACATGCAAATAGCTGATTTCCTATATGCAGGCGGATGGACGAACGAGAGCACCTCCTCAGATGAAAGCGGTGAGACCTTTGCAGTTTGCGCAATCAATTTGACAACGGTCCAGAATCGCCGAAGGCAAGCCTGCCCGACTGCATTTAGTGCGTAAGGAGGGCGTGTCCTGAGCGCGCTCGAAGCCGCCGAGGTCGAAAGGACCGAAGTGAGTTTGGTAGTTGAGTTCGGCGCGTCGGTTGGACCAACCGACGCGAGTTGGCGAATCGTCGTAACTCGCGGAGGTGTATCCGACCTCGGTCAGATACTGATTTTAGCGAACCAGCGGTGGAGTGGGACACCACGATGGCAAATTGCATCAAGGCGACGTGTGGAGCGACGAAGTGTGACACGGCACTTATGTGGAAATCACTGCCACTGAGCGCTTCAGCTTTAATGTTGGTCCTCTTGCCATTATGGCTGACGGCGAATTGAAGTCTTGCTGATTCCCAGGCGCTACAGGGAAGCAGTTTTGTGAGTTAGATTTGGTACGGTGGAGGACGAACCTGCGGTCAAGCACCGGAATCTGCGAACTCGCACCAGTTTGACACGCCGGAGCGCCGAACATATCCAGATTGACGCATCGGTCAAATCACTGAATGCAGTCCGCTGCTTCGTGAACTGATAGAGGATGGTCCTTCGCGAATATCATTATGACTTCCCGGAACGGTCGAATCCTGACCCACCCGCGATCTCCGTTCGTGCATAATGACGAACCGTCATTAGTGAGTTATTGCTCATCGTCCAGCGCGATCACAGCGACCACACTGAAGGTCCAAAATTTCGCAGGCTGCGGTAATTTGGCCAGTCGAAGGGATTTAATGGGCCAGCGTTACGTTTCCAGCCAGCAACGGTTGGCGGCAGAGTGGACGTCGAATTTGAGCTGAAGCCATGCGTCACGGTAGAAGTATGAGTTAATAGACGAGTCGGTCTGCCTAAGAACTGCCGTCGAAAATAGTTGACCAGATAGATTTCAGTTCTCGCGCGCAATCTGACAGCGCTTGCCATCTATTCAACAGGCATGAGATTATTCGTTTCAGGTTTCTAAGGAGAATCAAACATGCTTCTGCTGGTGATTGTCGTGATTCTGATAATTTGTTTGCTTGCCGCCTTCGTGAAGTCAGCCTTGATCTTGCTCCCATGGACGATTACTGCTGCAGTTGTAGCTGGCCTGTCTGGTATGGGCCTAGCGATGCTGACGAAAAATTCACGGGCGACCGGCGCAACCGTAAGTGTATTGTCGGGCAGAAAAGGGGTCAGGAGCCGAATTGGCAATTTAGGTAAACTTTCTTGGTCTTCCGAGATTGTGAAGCGTTGATTCCAAATTGTACTTTCGGGCTGTACTTTCAACCCAACTTTGATCGCCGAAGGGCTGGCTTCGAGC
>JBGSJT010000578.1:0-2957 GCA_041741715.1 Pirellulaceae bacterium
CAAACGCTTTAGCCTGAGTATGCTCAAGCAGCAAAAAGACAAGTACAGTATCGCTATGCGACGTCGAGTTGCTGGATGGAACCTCGACTATCTTGCAAAAGTACTAGGAATTCCCTTGCTATAGTATGCGTTGGCCCTGGAGCCATCTCTGGTCCGCCTCGCCATGTAAGATGCACGACAGTGAGTCTATCCGGATCTGTATGATGTCGGCAAAGGATGTCATCGGTTCCTTCCCGGTGTGCAACGACGTCGACGTCCATGTCAAATAATGGATGCCCGGGTGTGAGTTCGCGCAATAATTCGTCATGACGCAAGTCGGATTCTTCAGCGTTTGAATAGAACCAACCGACTGGTAGCGGGACATCAGACTTTACGTTCACGATTACGTCTTTCTTGTCTTGTCGAGCGACCGCGATCAGCCAGTCGCGGCGGAAAATTCTCAATTGTCAAAACGCCCGATTCTGCGATGTGGGTGGAGTGGATTGTCCGGCTGCCGTTTCGAGGGATCTGCGAGCTAGTTCGTTGAGCGATTCCACGATCTCGGACAATTCCAGCCATTCATCGGGTAGTTGATTGTGCCATTGTAGCAGAATCCCATTAGTTCCATTTCCAATCTGCATCTCAAAAGACGTTCCATCCAGTGAAATCCAGTTCTTGGTGAGTTTAAGTGGAAGTCGAATCTTGAAGATGCGTGTCAGAACAGATTCGGCATCGAGCAGTTCAGGATCGAATTGGATGGATTCAAGTGTCGGAGCGTATGGGCGAGGATGTTTGAGCCGTTCAATTGGAGTGGAGAATGCCTCCAGATCGTGAGTCATCCGCCAAGTTGTGTGATAAACGCCGAAGACATCGCCGGTTTGGACAATATCAATACACCAAGTGTCGGTAAAAGATGGCCGAACGAGATATTGGAACAGTGGTGTGTACTTGGAGCGAAGAATATGGTTACGCTGGCGAAGCAAACGCCATGTCCGTGATCGCAGCTCGCACCATTCCTGTTGTTGAAGCTGCTCCATGGTTAGGCATCCGAACGCCTGAAATCACGCGGTTGCGGCCAATTGATTCACCATCAGGAAACGCGCGACCCGCGATGCGCGTGCATTGATTTGTTCGTCGAATGCGTTACCACGGCGGTATCCAACGTAATCGACCTCGTAGCCAATATACGTCATGCGCGCGTCTCTAGCAACGCAATCGACCGCCCAGAAAGACCACGCCTCGAAGGTAGTCTAGAGTTCTGGATACATGTCACCAGTAATGGTCAATGACGATTCTGAATTAAGCGCAGCGTGAACAACCACTTGGAAGCCGCTGATTTGTAAGTGTTTCAGGCCATCTTCCGCCAAGCACTCTAGTTCCTTGTTGAGCGATTGCAACGATGTATTTGGCACCACAAGCGTTGGTGACTTGTAGCGAAGTAACGCGATGTCTCGCATGATCGAGTAACCGGATTCGGCGGATCGGCAATGCGAAAAGATCATTTCATAGAAGCTCTGATCGAGATAGATGGCTCGCCGATTGGGGTGATCGTCGGGCGGCTTCTGTGAGTAGCAAACGAGAAATGCCATTGGTTGCTTTGATTCGACGAACGATTAACTACCGCCGGACCGAGTGAGGATAATCCAATTTCCCAAGTTTATTCCACGGACGATTCTTCAATTATCGTACTCTGTCCAAAGGTACTGATCGCCTGATTCCAACGCAACGGTAAGGGCGTTGTTTCGGGGGGGTGTTGTTTGCGTTTATTCTCCGTGCACCGATGACCTCTTCATAGTGGCCGTCAACGCTCCGTACTGATGAATAAAGGAACTCGAGGAAGACGCTCCCGCTTCATCCCGCCTCCCCTGGGGGCGGCAAAGGCTAGGCTGGCTGGCTGCTCAGGACAGTTAGGCTTATCGTCGAGTTCGAATGCGTTCTCGCTCGGACTCCGAACGAGAACTCTGTGTTAACTCTGGAGGCCCTCGAAAAGAGAGAGTCAGAGAGTTCGGGACCGATTTTTCGCTCCGGCGGACGCAACCTTGAAGGTTGCGTTCGAGAGACGGAAATCTCTCTCTCCGCGAGCGCAACCCTCTTCGTAACAATACTCTCTGCGCTCGAAATTCGTAAAGCCTTTCTCTGAAAGGATTTGCGAAGTTCGAGACCCGTTAGGTCTGTTTCTCTACGAAGAGGTTCGAACAATGGGTTAACACCACTCTACTCGTCAGCGTAACAGCGGTCGATGAACCGTGCAACGTCAATTCCAAGTGAAACTTCTTCTCCTTAACTTGAGTGCAGCCAAGGGTTGGTCAAGAACGGTTTTACCAGGGAAACCCTCGCCGACGTTGGCAGCCCAGACGCGACTTCGGCTGCTCAAATGACAACAAGGAAATCGCCGCCGACACCACTCGATTATTGATGGTCGAGCGTTGGTGGAACGATCCAGTTTCTCAATTCAGCCGTGCACAGTAAATAGGCAGCGAAATGATGCAGGCTGACCTGTTCGGACAATCGCAGCTCGCGGCTCGAAACGATAGTCTTGTATCGTTAACGTGAAAGGCCTCAAGTCCTCTTGGGTTGGCTCCCAACTGGAAGGAGCCTTCGTCAAGTACACAAACGCATTGGCCAAACCTTGGTCTGCGTCAACCTGTATCGACTCATCGTCGATCTCAACGAGCGATGCTTCAAACTTCCTTAGCTCTTCGTCGGTGGGCCGCTTGCTAAGTCGCGGGCTTTTCGAAGGCGGAACGCGAAGTTTAGAGAGTGTCGGTACAACACCCTCCAAAGTAATCCTGCCTTTCAAGATACCGGCCGCTTGATTTGGGTTGCGTAGAAACAGAGGGGTCCAGCCTGTCATGACTTCGGAATCGTAGTCGCCTGGAGCCGGAAACATTTGGTTACCGTCCTTGTCGACAGACCGTCGACTGTTGAAGCGAATCGTATAACTTGCCAAATACTCGCCAGGGGAGAGATCCTGATTT
>JBGSJT010000579.1:0-51614 GCA_041741715.1 Pirellulaceae bacterium
ACTGAATCTCGGACATCATAGCGGACTTTGCGCAAGCGACTGGAAGCGTGTAAAAGCTGCCAACAATCATCGCTTAAAAGCCCCGCGGGCGCAACTCTACCCATATTGCCTATCTATCTCAAAGTGCGCGTTGGCCCTGTCATATGTGCAGCATGATAAAGAGATTGATTGCACCTTAGAATGGTGGGAGCACGACAGTCTCGGTCGACCTCCCCGCTGGGTTGACCTTATGAAAACCGCAGCTGGGCGATTGTCTCAGACACTCGGACCGTGGTTCCCGCTTCCAGACGGTGCTAAGAATGTTGGGGACCCTCGCTACCATGCAAGGCGAAAGCCATGCCCAGGTCAAGAAACCGTAACCCTCCCTGATAGACCGGCGTTGGGTAAGGCAAGGGGGAGAAATGAAACAAGGACGCTGACTTTTCTGATCAAGGTCAAAAGCGGAGAGGGATGCCCTTGCCAAAAAAATGAAGTTTGGGTTACTGCCAGGCAATACTTGAAGATAGCAAGAGGCGTTGGAGTGATAGAGGAATTCAAAACTCCCGCAATTCCATTCGCTCAATAGTCGCTTAATGTAGTTGGAGAAATCTGAAATGCTGTATAAGACAATTGTGATATTGGTTGCTTGCTCGACAGCTATCGGGTGCATGAAGCGAAACAATCCTGCAGGAGGTGAGAGTTTTGTTTCGATTGCGACAGTGGGTGGACTTGATGATGAAACACAGGAGTTAATTGAAGAACACCTTGCTGATGAACAGATTGAATGCTACTTCGATGGCTCTGTGCTATACGAACTGAATGTAAAGACGAAAGACGCCGCATCGGCGGTTGAGGTGATCAAGAAATCAAAAGAGTTGAAAGGCAAGAACATCGAGATTTACCCATTGCAGAAAGAGGGTGAGTCGCAATGACGAAGAAAAGGAGCCTTCGATAGGTGCCCTTCTATTTTTCGGATTAAACGCCACAAGCGACCGCGCGGTGATGCTGGATAGGGCTGAGGTTGTTCGCGGTCGCAACATGGCTGAAGGCTTGGGTTCTCTCAGCGACGGGCAAGACGGATTGCCGAAGGAGTTTATTTAAGAGCAGTTGTGGGCTGCGAGTTCAGGTGCAAGGCAGCGGTGGAGCGGGCGACGTGCGGCGGGATCTACGCCAACCAACGTTCATTACCGCTACATTCTCCAAGTCGTTCAAAACGATAACTGATGATCCCTCTACACGCCCTGCGGACACAGAACTTCCACCCTGAATGATTTGGACGGGAATTTACTAAGGCGTTTGATACGCCTATCTGAACATGTCACTGCTCTGTGACGCCTCAGGTAGCAGGTAGTTGACCTGCAAGACGAGCGGATTCGTGGGAATCAGAGCAGAGTGGTGAGTGAAATCGGCTGCAGCAAGACACGATTGACTACGTCGATGTCGATCGTGCGACCGGCGGAAGCGCGCACCGCTTCGAGCATGGCGGACAAGCAGAGATTGCGGCACCGCCGAAGCACTCCATCCGCCGAGCGAACAATCAACTCGGTCGCGCCGCTGGTGAACGTGCTATGGGCCAACCCCAAGCGATCCATTTCGCGATGAATAAACTCTCGCATCACGTCATAGCGTGCATAGTCCGCTCTCTTGTACTGAATATGGCGTGAAAGACTAGTTGACTCACAAGGCTACAACAAATCATCGGAACACCTGATCACCTCAGGACATTCATTGAACTGAATGGGATTCAAGAAACGGGGCTAGACTACGAAACTCAAATCGAAATCCGCTCAACGATGTTACGAGTAACTCGCCGTTGCCGACGGTCATAGAGCCGGGTAGTTCGTGGATCGGCGTGGCCTGCTAGATTTTGCACATCCTCCAGCGGTACCCCCTGACTGAGCAAATCGGTGATGGTTGCTACTCGAAAGGAATGAGGGGATAAGCGTTTGGGCAAGCCTGCTCCCTGCATGCGTCGCTTGATCATGCGGCCCATGACGCCAGCGGTCATGGGACGATCGGTCAGTTGCTTGGTCTTGGTTTTGGTCGAGCGAAAGAATGGCGTCTCCGCGTGCATTTCAGTTTGCATTGTCGCCGCGCGGTGGTAGCCGAGGAGTAACTGTTGCAGATCGTGCCTTACCGGAATCTCTCGGGACTTGCCCCCTTTGTCATTGAAGCGAAGGCAAAACTGGTCGCCCGTGTCGTAGAGGTCTTTGCATTTTAGTTTG
The DNA here is from genome assembly GCA_041741715.1 of Pirellulaceae bacterium. Classification (GTDB taxonomy): domain Bacteria; phylum Planctomycetota; class Planctomycetia; order Pirellulales; family Pirellulaceae; genus Aureliella. Next base: position 2,205 of record JBGSJT010000579.1, read on the forward strand.
GCGACGGCACCTACTCGAGCCGCCGTGTAGATCAGGATGGCGATGATCGACTTGTCCCTTAGCCCAATGATGTCACTGGTGTCGATCGACTGAAGTAATGTGCGAGCCTGTTTGACGCTGATCTCGGGCGTTTTGCCTTCGATCACTTGGTAACGTTCAGCGCGAACAGAGGCGGCGGGATTGAGCACGACGGCATGACGCGTTACGAGCCCATCGAAGAAGTGACGCAGCCCAGCCAGGACTTGCTTCTTACTCGACGTTGCCAGCGAGAGCGAGTCGAGATAGTGGCCCACGTCGGCGGGGGAGATGGCGGCGAGTTTCAGTGATCGATCTTCGCACCAGGCCATGAAGCCTTGTACCGCACGGTGGTAAGCTCGGCGAGTATGGGTATTACGAAGTCGGCCATAGAAAAACTCCTCCCAGGCGAAGCGGGCCGCATTGCCTGCATCTGCGACAATGGCCGGAATCTCTCGCGCAGCCGGAATCTCAACCAGTCCCGCAGAACCACTCGGCGGCTTGACCGGTAAGGTGTTGGTCATCGTTGTTTGACGCTATGTCGACAGGCGACCCACCGACTCAAGAAATCCCGAGCGGTGGGGATAGTCCCATTTCTCCATGGCGCTGAACAAATCAAACGAACCGCACTGCCAGCGGCATTTGCGATTCCAAAGCGATAGCAGAAACTGCGCCGCCGCAATCGCCGCCGGCTCCGTCGCTTGTTCCGTTGCCCAGATATCCAACTTATTGGGGCTCCACGGGCAAACTCCCTCAGCTTGCTTCAAAGCCGGAAAGGCCAATGCCAATCGCTCAAACTCCCTATCGTTTCGCTCCATCATTTCTGAGTACCTCCATGGCTAAATTACAAATTCCCGCAAATCTTCCCTACCGAACCATAGCGCATGATAACGTCCTTTATCAAGCACAAAAGCAATTCCGGAAACTCGACTATTTGGCAGCGGATGAGAACGGTCGTTCTATTCGACTGGTTGCGCTATCTCGCTTAATGTGATACCAACTTTGTCGGGAATTCATCTTTCTTGCACCGTTGCGATCCGCCAGCTTTGCTAATGGAGAGCCGGGTGGGACGAACGGCTGAAGCCATTCACGGTTCCAATTGCTCGTTCTTTATCAAATTCATTGGATGCGATCTTTGAGTAGACGCAAACACCTATCGATACGGCTTGACCACCCCGGGGTTGAGCCGTAACCGATAGCTTGCACCAGAAAGGTTCAACACACGGTTTTCTGTTCCACTCCACTGCTTGCCGTAGGAGCGCAGGTGATGAAGAAAACTACCAATGTTTCGGACACAAACGGCCTGACATCATCGCAAAAAAATGCCCAGTTAAACCTCCATTTCGATGCGTCGAACGAGCTGCGCGACATAGACTGTTCGCCAAAACAACGGGCGACTTCTTCGAAGGCCAAACAGGAAAAATACGCGTCTGTTAGAGCGTGAAGCCAGCACCTTGATTCGCCGTCGCAGTGACCGCTTACTGGATCTGACCAGGGCCAAGGCCGAGGTTACCGAGTGAACGCCGAAGTTTGCACTCGTCATGCTCCACTCGCTTCTATTGCGAGAGCAAAAACCCTGAAAAACCAAGAGGATGCACCACCAGTCCTCACTGAGCGTCAATCCCTACCTGGGCAATGAAATACTCAATGAGTGCTGGAGGTTATTCGACTTCCCGATTCATTTGCGAAAGAGCAGCATGCGTCCATCCCGAGCTCAGCGTGTCTCCGGTGGGTGACGCGAAAGGATGCTCACACAGCGTTTGTGGCTGTTGTGCAGCCCAGCGAGAAAGCTGTTGCAATAAAAATGCAAGATTTTTCGAACCTGCTTCCGTCGGCCTTCATCATCGGGTCTCGCCCGGCGAGGCCGCAGGCCCTTTGGACCCGATGATGAAGGCAGGCGGAAGCGGATACCACCGCTACATTCCCCGTCTTCAGCCATCCAGCCTCCCCACTTGCTTTTGTTGGTCGATTCGGACGGTCTCTGAGCGAAAGTGCCAAAAAACTCCCCGATCGCTTTGGAAACGATTAGGGACAATCGTTCGACACTGATTGCGAACAACGATTCATGTGATGTCATCCATCCAGAAGTCGCTTGGAGTTGCGTGTGTGCTCCATTGCTGGAGGTAACAACTTGGAATCGGAGTGGACTGCCAAACGTGCGCTCCAAAGTTGAAGAAAGTCACGTCGCCAAGCGGCTGAAGGTCTCGTAGACGTCGTCTTCCATACCTTCCGGGCGATAGGGCTCGCTGGGCTCAACATAAGCGCCGCTTGGAAAACTGGCCAAGACTGCGGTCTGATCAAGCTTCTCAAAAACCGGCAGTTCCGAGGGTGCTATGACTTCGAATTTGCGATCAGCAAAACACTAAGCCAACTTTCCGTGATTCAGTCTAATGTCCTACCGGTCTAGAATGAAGGTTCAAGAAAGCGCTTGACCCGTGCTCCCTCGTCCAAACTCGTCAACTTAAACGCGAACTCAATCATAAAGCTCAATCCTCGACCCTAAACTCTTAACCAAAAGCTAACCCTAAAACTGTATTGCCAACATTGAATTTGGGACACAAAACAGGAGCGAAGCAGCTTGGAGCCTCTGGACCACTACTGAGGCGACGCCTTTTGATGGATCTTCGCACTAGACGAGATGAAGACCGAGTGCGTTGGTATGGGCTCGCCGTTCCACTTGGTATAACAGGATCCTGGATGCGATTCACAGGGCGGCGAAACTGTACCGTGATTTCGACTTGGATGTGAAGATCGTCAGCTTCCGCCATTCCAATCCGGTGGTTCGCAGGCTACGTGAGCAAAGGCTTTGGTCAGAGGCTGCGGGACTTGAAAATTCGCAGGCAAAAAGCTGGAAGAAAGCCTGGGACTTTGTCGCGGTGTCCGTCTCGGAGCGACGGCCCTACGTGATTCGCCCCACGAACGCTCACAGTTCTCGGGCAGTTTGCGTCGTTGATTTCGTCTTCGGAATGGCGCATGGCTCACCTGCTTTCCGTGGGTGTTAAGATCAATGAAGGTAAGGGTTGTCATGTAACAGTCCAGACAACGATTCGCCAACGAGCGGCGATGCGCAATATTCGAGAATGGCATGGAGGATTTGTTTCAGGCTCATAATTTCTTCAATGCCGGTCGCGTGTGCCAATAGGCCCACACGATGAAGACTCCCTGCAACGGTAGTCGAAGCAGGTGCATGATCGGCGAAGCCGGTAGAATCTCTTGATGTTGGTAGAGATATAAATTGGCCGGAAACACGGCAATCAAGAGCGCAATGATCCCCCACGCCGCCCAGCGGGAACATTTGGGAATCAGCAAGAGGAATCCCAGCAGAATCTCACAGATGCCGCTGACGAGCACCAACTCTTTGGGGAGTGGCAGATAGGGCGGCACAATCTTGAGGAAGAACTCGGTATTGACGAAGTGCAACGTACCAGCCGCGATCATCAAGATCGCCAGTAGACATTTCGAAATCGCTTTGATCCACTTCATGAGATGGCTTGCTTAAATGCATCAATGAACGTCTCGGGTGCTTGAGCCCCGGACAAAGTAACTGCGTTGTTAACGATGAAGAATGGCACACGGGTCACATGGTGCTGTTGAGACAAGGCTTGTCCGGCTGTAATCGCCTGCATGCCGTCGTCGCTACTCAGCATCTCCTCAGCGACTTGGCGGCTAAGACCTGCTTCAGCAGCCAAGTTAACTAAGATCTGAAGACTACCCACATCTCGCCCCTCAGTGAAGTAGCCGCGGGACAGTGCTTCAACGACCGCGTCCTGAAGATCATTCCGACCTGCCAGCCAAATCAACCGGTGAGCATCCACTGTGTTCGGCGTCCGCTGAGACTTGTCAAAGGCGAAATGAATGCCTTCGGACTCGCCAACAGCAATGACTTTGGCATCCAGCTCCAGTGACCTCTCCCAGCTTCCGAATTTTCTTGTGCGATATGCTTTGCGGCTGATGCCTTCCCTCGGCATCGTCGGGTTGAGTTGGAACGGATGCCATTGAACTTTCACATCCAGCTGACGATCAACGGCCGCAATGGCCTTCTCAAGCCGTCGTTTGCCAGTGTAGCACCATGGGCAGATCACGTCAGAAATTACGTCAACGCTGAGGTCCATCAAAGTTCCTTGCTCCACGATAAAAGTCGTTTAACGATAAAAGTCGATCCAGCTCACTGTGAGCGACTTTGGATTACCTTCAAACAAGGCTTTGGGGAACTTCAGCTCGAAGTAGCCGCCCGTCGAGGGGATCGCCTTCACTGGCTTCCCATCCTTGTCGCCTATTCGGATTTCCATCCAGCAGGGATGCTTTGCGTGCAGTGGTGGATCTTCGTTACCGTCCTTCCAGAGCCGGACCTTGCCGTCTTGGCTTGAGACCGCAGCTTCGAGGGTGAGCGTGCCATTGGTAGCCTTAAAGTTCTCCAGTCCCTTGAGGTTTAACCGCAGCACTACGCTGCTCGGCCAGTCACTGCCACTGCGTTCGATGACTGCCTGACTGATTCCGAGTGGGCTCTGTATAGATCTGACAGCCTTGTCCTCTTTGACCGTGACTTCTACTTTACCCAATCGAAAGCGGCGAAAGGTGACCGTCAACGGGATCGACTTCTTTTGGGCAAAAGGTGGACGTGGGGATAACGGAAGAGGTGTGGCGACGGAGCTCTTGTTCGCTCAATCAACCTTCACGTATCATCTTGAAATTCAATTTCGTCGTTTTCGCTATTTGACTCTGTTAGATTATGGAATACGGTGAAGCTTGGCTCTTAAGCCCTGATACCACATGACTTCGACCGTGGTTCGATTGAATCTAGAAAGGCTGCCATGCAACCGCCCGATCTCGCTATCCCCATACTGCCGAGCCGATCTGTCAAACAAACTAAGACGTTTTATGAGCTGCTTGGTTTTGACGGCGAGGTTTGGCCCGCTCCGCACAATTACCTCATACTTAACCGCGGCAGTGTCGAGATCCACTTCTACACACAGATGGAGCTAAGCCCCGCCGAATCGTCTGCAGGCTGTTACGTGCGGGTGCTGGATGTCGAGGGCATATACCAGGAATTCGCAAAGGCCTGCTTGCCAACCTCCGGGATACCACGCATGGACCATCTGGAGGACAAACCATGGGGAATGCGAGAATTCGCAATCGTCGACCCAGACGGAAATCTAATCCGTATTGGGCAGGAGATGTGAAGAACGATGCAAGGAAGACACCTCGTAAGGATCGCCCCACGAATCGGATTACTTTGTCCAGCAACTGCCACTATCGCGAACAGGTCACCGATCGACCAATTGGACCTTGCTCGGCTCTATTCTTGGTGAGCTTTCGTTGGCTGCGACTACATCGCGAAGTACCCCATCACTACGTAGGTTTGAGACGGTTCTGGGAAAATATGGATGGCCTAGCTTCGCGCAAGCATGGCTAGTTTTAGTTGCAATAACCTCGAACCGCCGACTGGAAAACAGCGGAAATCATAGGATAATGGACTGAGATCCAACAGGGACCGCCACAACTTCTTGCCCACGGTTCTGGCACATGTCTGGCGATTCCCAACAGGCCGATAACATGGGTGAAAATCGTTCGTGTTACGTATTAACCTTTCTAGACTGACACTCGATGCGTTTTGCCAAACATTGGACCGTCGCTAAAAGCGCTTCCGGCACCGTGATAACTCGAGATTGGTCACTGCAACGCTGCTCAACAACGGCGATGCGGATCGCTACGTCCGCGACAAACTCATCCAGCAAAACCTTGTCGAGCTACTCTCCGAGGAACTCTCGAGTCTCGGCCGGGTGGCGAGCATGTAATCGAGGTCAGCTAGGATGACTGGTTAGAATTAGTCGGTCGAGTGACCCGATCTCGGGTATCCAATCTCAAGTCCAAAGATTTCAGGATTTCATTCGGCCCCGCAGAGACTGAGTTTATGATTGTGATCGCGTTATCGATCTGAACACTGAGAGAATTTCGCTAAATGAGCTCTAGTATGCAACGTCCATTTAGAAAAAAAACAAGTAGCAAGCAGTCTGCAAGAACTGGGCTTGGTCTTAATCGAGTTCTAAGCGTTGAGTGCATGGAGAGTCGCCGCGTTCTGTCTGCGGATTTCGGTTTCAACCCTGCCCGTCTGAATGCCGAAGGAGAGTCGCCACTTCAGAGCCGTTTCACTTGGAGCATCGTACCCGATGGAACCCCGATTTATGCATGTGCGGTTTGTACACCGCAACCGAGTAATTTGATCGAAAGGCTGGATGCCTTGTTTGGCGACGAAGCCAACTGGCTGCCCTTATTCGAGCGGGCTGTGGAAGCATGGGATACAGTTTCAGCCGTTGAATTGTCTCGCGAAGCCCATGATGACGGAGCTCACTTGCCGATCGCAGCTGGGGTCGCAGGTGTTCGTGGAGATATTCGTTTTGGCGGTACAAGTGTTGACGATCAGGATCATGCGCTCGGTTATGCCGCTGGGACCAGTATTGTGTTGAATACGGAACCTGGAAAAGGCAGCTCAAACTATACGGAAATTTTTACTATTTTAACGCATGAAGTGGGGCACGCGTTGGGCTTGGAGCATAGCTTTCCACCGAATGGTACCAAGCTGATGGAGGAGTACCTCCCCGGAAATGTTCGGGATAAATATGGATTCGGGCCGCAATTCGATGATATCCTCCAGATACAGAAGATCTTTGGCGATGTCATGGAACCCAACGATACCATGTTTGCAGCGGCAACTCTCGCAAATCTTCAAATCGGCAAAACGTCGATTGATCAATTGAGTATCCACGGCGCCAGCGATCAAGACCTCTTTAGCTTTGCCAGTACGGGTCGTTTTGTAACGGTCCGCGCCGTTCCAGCCGGAGGTAGCTACCAACGCGGGGACCATCCACAAAACGACTATCAGCAGTTCGACGCGCTCCGTCAAAATACATTACGCATCGAGTTGTTTGACGCGTCGGGAGGCCTGCTGGAGTGGTCCGAAGCGTCCACAGCAGGTGAACTCGCCGGGATATATGACTTTGCCGTAACGACGGGCGCGCAGTACTACGTCAAAGTAAGCGGTACCGGTCTAGCCGCTCAAATGTACACGTTGAATTTTGAAATCGCGAACTCTCCGTTGAGTGACCAGAGTCTGCAGCAAGGTGATATGGCTTGGTTGGCAGCGCAGATTGAAGCAGCTAACGCATTGAATCTACCGACGCGGATTGATGTACCAGCAGGCAGGTATTTGTTCACCCAGCCAATTAGAATCAATGCCAATGTTGAACTTGTGGGAACGGACGAACGCCGGACGGTATTTGACGGACAACGGCAGACTCGGTTGTTCATGTTGGACGGCGCCGGGCATTTAGCTTTGCAACGACTCACTCTGATGCGAGGCTTCACCGAACATGGCGGCGGAGCCATCTGGAGCTTTAACGCCGACGTCACGCTCCGCAACGTCGTGTTACTGGAGAATGTTGCTCAAAGCCACGGCGGTGCAGTAGCGGTTTCCGCTGGCAGTCGCTTGACCCTTGAATCCGTGAGGGCTCATTACAACCAAACCGACGGGGGTGGTGGGGCAATTCATTCCAACCAGTCTACCCTCACCGTCCGCAACTCCATTCTTGGCGAAAATCGTGCTGCTTGGGGAGGTGCCGTGGCCACCCTCGGCACCACTCGCATTACCGGTTCTCAGATTTCTCGAAACGTGGCGCAGTCGATAGGTGGTGGTATTGCGTTCGAGCGGACTGCAGCGACCGATTTTGAACTCGTCGATTCATGGATTACTGAGAATCGGAGTGACTACGGCGGCGGACTGAATCTCGGCGGACTCGAGCGTGATGAAGCGTCCACCCTAATACGAGTGCACATCGACGGTAATCAAGCCAATTTTGCGGGAGGTGGACTTCGTTTAGCTGGGACCGCACAAGTTCAGATTTCAGACAGTTTGATCATGGATAACTCGGCACATGATTCAGCTGGTATATCTATCGGTGAAGAAGCAGAGTTGAGCGTCCATCGTTCCTGGATTCGCAGGAATACAGCAGAATATATCTCCGGTGGCGTGGGTGGCCAGGGAAAAGTGGCGATCAATCAGTCGACGATCAGCGAAAATGTAGCCAACCTCTGGTTTGGCGGAGGAATCGGGTTGCACGATGACGCGGAACTGCTGCTGATCAATAGCACGGTGTCACTCAACCGAGCCAACAGTGACGGCGCGGGCATTGCAGCCCATCGCGCAGAGATCTTGCACTCGACCATCGCTTTTAACTACCTTGTGTCGGCTCTTCCGCAGATCGTGAATGGTCAGGGGGCGGGGTTGCAAGCCTTCAACACAGCAGTGGTTACCAACTCGATCATCGCAAAAAATGGTACGGGTGGGAGCACGACCGATGCGGTTGGCAGGTTGGTGATCACGCACAGCTTCTTAGGGGCGGTTGACGAAGAAACCGCTGAATTGCATCGACAGAATGGAAACATCGTGGGAACGGCCGCCGAGCCGATCGATCCTCTGATCTCCGAGTTGAGTGCCAATGGTGGGCCCACTCCAACCCATCGCCTGTTAACGGGAAGTCCAGGCATCGATGCCGGGATAGCGCTCGGTGGAATCCGCCATGACCAAAGGCAGGTCGTACGTGGCGATGGCCGCCCCGACATGGGAGCCTATGAGTCAGCCAGATCTCAATTCGATTCAAACTCACCGCCAACCATTGAGATCGTGCCCGATCTGCCTTTGACGAACACTGAGCTCACTTCGATTTCGGTCCAGCTGAGTGGTCTGTCCGATGGCGACGGTGGTCGTCAACCGCTTGCCATTCGTGCGTCAAGTAGCAACTTGGCAGTCATTCGAAGCGTCGATGTCGGTCCAATCGACGGCGATCAAGCACTCTTGCAACTCAACATCGTTCCTGGCACGGCGGGTACCAGTCTTATTACAGTCGAAGCTTCCGATCCTGGCATGGATCGGGTCTTTGGTACTATTGACGATCTGTCGCTAGCTCGGGATTTTGAGGTTACGATCGTAAATGGCCGGGTAATTGAAGCAGAATCGGTCGCGGGTGATATCGTAGAGCGTCCCACTGCATCCGCAGGCAGAACGCATCGCCTCGCGGCCAATCAACGCTTGGCCCTTCCACTGAGCTTGAGCGAACCAAGATCGCTGGATTCGATTTCCGTGCGCTACTTGAGCGGTTCGATGACTTCCGATGCGTCTGCACAAATTCGACTGAACGGAGTTGATGTAGGTGTCGTTACTCTGTTGGCTGCGAGCGCTGGATTCTCTGTGACTACGACCGACGCGAATTTGCTTCTTCCAGCGGGTGAATCCTTGTTGGAGTTGGTATTGCTGGATAACGGCATGAACGTCGAGTTGGATCAGGTTTCCCTAAACTGGGCGACAGCTCCACTGATTATTATTGACGATTCCTTCGTGTTAGAACCGCAAGAGGGCCAAGTCGATATGGAATTTCGACTCTATCTCTCAAGCCCGGTGGACCGTGAGGTCACGGTAAGATTGCAGACGCAAGCACGGACCGCCCAATCGCCAGCTGACTATGTCCATACCGACGCGATCGTTGTCTTTCTGCCGGGCGAAACGGTGCAGCATTTCCGAGTGCCCGTCAACAGGGACAACCAGTGGGAACCGAGCGAGACCTTCGTGGTCGCTGCATCGGATGCGGTCGGAGCGACACTTTATAACAGTAGTGCAATTGGCACCATTTACGACAACCCATTTATTTTGGGTTCTCCCGTGCTACCCAGTGTCCGTCCTATGCCAAGAGCACTGCCTACGATCTATATCGTCATAAATCCGACCGGACCGACCGTTTTACCGCCGCGACTTCCGGTTCCACCCTTTGTCTTTCCACCGGTACAGCGAATACTTGCCTCCGTCTTTAGACGCGGCGATGTGAATCGCGATGGTCGGATTACTCCGCTTGATATCTTGCAGCTTATCAACCATCTCAACTCCCGTAGTTCTGTTAGGTTTGCGAGCGATGTCGTCGACAACTTTGATGTGAATCGTGACGGCCGTATCACACCTCTCGATATCCTGTTGATCATCAACCACCTAAATGCGGTCCATGTGGGCAGCGGCGAAGGCGAGGATGTCTCGGCTACACAGAAACTTCCAGGCTCGCAGCTGGATGCTTTGCGTACGTCGATATCCGCCTTTGATACGGAGGCTGAAACCACACGCAAACGGCGTCAATGGACTCTTAACGGATAGCTGCTATGGAAATCAACCGATTCATTGCTCAGGGCACATTGTCTCAAGAGGCTCGGAATGCTCTAGCGCACCTAGTTGATTGCAAATGCTGTCATGCACACCTGCAAAGCCTGGTGGCCTTTGACGGCTTAGCAAGTCTCTCCCGAATTTTTGCCAACGAAGTGGAGACGCACCGGGGAGTGCAGGCTGAAATTGATGAAATGCCTGGTAGGCATGAAGTGCCAATGGATGAAATCGGTGCGCGAGGGAGTTTTCTCAAGGACACACGAACAGCGGCTTCGACAAATCCCGAGGGTCTTACGATCCCTCTCCCGCGTTTGAGTTCCGCCCTCGATCAGCATGAACTTAAGAGTTTAGCGACCGTCCCCGCCAGTTTTAGTCACGAACGCCTGTTGAACTACGCGGCCACTCAGCGGCTTGAGCGAATCGGAAAATATGATGTTCTGGCGAAGCTCGGTGAGGGCGGATTCGGAAACGTCTATCACGTTCGCGAGTCAAGTATTGGTAAACATCTTGCAATAAAAGTTATCAAGCCAGATTCCCGCCTTGACGCCCGCCAGCAATTATTGGATGAAGCGCGGCGCTGTTGCAAAGTGCGGCACCCCAATGTCGTTGCGGTCTACGATGTCGATTCAACGGAGGGGATCGACTTCATGGTGATGGAACTGATCGATGGACAATCAATTCATGCTCACCTAAACAGTACCGATCTGAGTTTGCAGCAAAAAGTCAAATGGTTCGATGAAATAGCAGCGGGGCTTTCCGCACTTCACGCTCAAGGTGTCCTCCATTTGGATGTCAAACCTTCGAATGTGATGATCGAAAGTGTCAATCTCGCGGTCAAAATCACCGATATGGGACTGGAGCGTTACGGGGACGATCGGCAGTTGTCCGCAGTCGCGCGTGGCGGTACACCCGCTTATATGAGTCCCGAGCAGATTCGCGGCCAGGCGTGCAATCAACGCAGCGACCTGTTTAGTCTGGGGGTCCTTATGTATGAAATGCTCTGTGAGCGTCGCCCGTTCTTGGGAGATCGTCAGGAGCTTGCTGCAAGTATTCAATTCGATGCGCCGCTGCCTCCCCACTTTGTCAATCGCGCGGTACCTCGCGACCTTTCCCACATCGCCCTAAAATGTCTTGAGAAGAATCCCGCTGATCGCTACCAGTCCGCGCACGAGTTTCAAGAGGATCTAAGACGTTGGAAGGAGAATCAGCCGATTCGAGCTCGTCCGACACCGCTTACCCGTCGGATGCACTTGTGGACCCGTCGCAATCGCCTATCTGTGGCTTCCGTGATCTTCGCTTCGCTGGCAGTTCTCAGTGCGTTGGTATTCTATCGTGGCAGTGTCTTATCTCGGCAAGATAGAGATCGTACGTCGCGATATCTGCAAGATGCACGTGAGTTTATTAGTCACAATGCGCAAATTCTCGCCGGGAGTCAAGATCCGTACACCCGCCAACTTCGTGAACAACTGTTAAGGAAACTGGTTGTGTACAGTCAAGGTGTCGCCGAAGTGAACAACCGCTTCATCAGAGAAAATCCGGGTGAGTTCGCTGCCGCATTACCTGAGCGCGCCGAGGCAAACTCGAACTTAGCGATTGCTTTTGCCGCTTTGGGCGATCGCGAGCAAGCCCTGGCTCATGTGCGCGACGCTCAAGATGATATTCACTGGATCGCTCAACAGTCATCAAAAACGGCTAGGCAGCTGGAAGTGCTAGCTGGCTCCCACACAAATCTTTCGATCCTGCATACCGTCTATGATTATCCAGTCCAGGAGGGCAGCCTACAATCTGAAGTTTTTGAGGCACTCAAGAAATCACTTGATTATTCCAAGGCCTATTTTGAGCTCGAGCCAAGTAATGTGCGGGCGGTTGAGTTGCATGGCGCAGCGCTGATTAATCTCGGCAGCCATTTTAAGTCGCAGGAGCGCTGGGAGGAGGCTCAAGACATTCTTCAGTCGGCATTTAGAATTTTAGATCTGCTACCTGAGAACTCGCTGTCATCAGCACATCTACGACTTACCTTATCTAACAGTCTCGGAGCGGTATTCATTGGCACGAATCAATTGGAATCGGCCGAATCAGAGCTACGTCATACACTGTCGCTCATTGAGACCTTTCCCGAGTACTGGAGAGACCGTAATGGTCGACCCGCAGCATCAATTGAAATCGAATCCAGGCTGGCGATGGCTGACTTGGCCCAAAAAGACGGAAACCTTGACAAGGCCGCGCTCGAGTTGCGGAAATCGCTCCAGCTTGCCGAGCATGAGGCGCGGCGATCGCCCCCTGATTTCCAGTCGACGGAGAATATTTTGGAAGTCGGCGCTCGGCTGATCGAGGTGCTGCCCGGTCAACAAGCGGTTGAGCCAGCAGAGGGCTTGGCATTGATCGCGGATGCGATTGAAAGTGTTTTGCGGCGTTTAGAGGATGTTGAGTTTGAGCCGCAGGAATCGGCTGCAGTATTCAGAGAGCTCGAAATCAGGGCTTGGACACTGCTTCATCATTGCTGCCCACAAAGTGATCCGCGCAAATTGCAGGCATTGGAGAAAGTCATGCAGCTGGGGATGGAGCAGTATCAAATTCCGACGAATTACATTCATCTAGCCGGCTATCATGTGCGTCAACGGGATTACACCACTGCACTCCAGTTGATAGCCCGCGCTTTAGGAAGCTCAGAGCTGGATTTTTTTGACGCGAGTCAGCTGGAACTCCTAGCTGCAACTTCTTTGCCGAGCAAGGAGTGGTTTAATATTGCCTGCGTTTTGACCCTTGCTGGTCGGGAGCTGGCGTTCGATTACAAAGTCGCACAGCCGGAGCGAGAGCGTTTGGCGGAGCTTATGGCCGAATGGGCTCTTAAAGCGTTAGGGCTGGCTGACATGCAAGAGCTGGCCCGCGAGTTTTCGCCGCAGATTTTGGCTGCTGAGTTTACAGGTGGAGGTGATCTTGCCTGGCTTCGGGAGATGCGGGCGCAGTCGATTGCTCAGATACTTGCAGAATTAGAAGGCCAGCTGGAATCCCGATAGCCTGGGTGCTCCGAACATTATGGGAGCGGAGGGATGGCGCGATACGGTCAGCCAAGCACCAGAGCTAGCGGGCTAAAGCCCTACGGCTGTTAGTTGCCAAGCTAGTCATGATACTTCGGTCGTACATGCAAGATGCGGTTAGCAACGCTGATCGATACGGGTAGGGGAACTACGGTTGACTCAGTCGGCGCAAGTCTCCTGACAGAACCAATGGCTATTGGATTCGTCTGGCTAACATTGGATATTACCGCATACTCAGGCGAAAGCAATTGTACAGTCAATTGTTCGCGACTTACCTCGGCTTCCGCACGACCGGCTATCACGATTCTATTCACTTCCGGTAGCTCTTGAAAAAAACAAGGCGAATCGTCAAAGGACCTCTGCCTACCAACTAAAGTACAACCGCGAAGTGGGAATAGAAACATAGGTTCCCGGTGTCGATCACGCCGATCCAAACATAGCTCGACGTTGGATGGCACGTCAAAGACTGAGCGCTCGATGTCCAAGCGATTTGATAGATAGCAAGTCCCTATTTGATCGCCCGAACGAGCACGTGTTTGAATCTCAAAGTCAATCAAATTCTGCCACACCTCTCGCGCATCTGAGTATGCTGGCAAGAGTCCGAGGTACTTTTCCAGCGAAGCATGCCTTGAGAAAAGTTTGCAAATTTCAGCAGCGGATGTGTTCTCTTTCACAAGCTTCTGCAAACTCTTGTTCCAGTACATCCACCATCGGTCCATGTCGATTTCTACTAAATCGCTGATAAAGGATATCAACTGCGGAGTCTCGGAGGGGAGTGGTTTTTCGGGTAGATCGATGCCTATCGCAGAGATGAACGCACGAATTCCCTCAGCCCCTGACAATTCAAACTCCCATTGGAATTCGAACCGATCCAGCAATTCATCCAGATTGTTTAAAAGTTGATTCTCAGTCATGAGCCGGGTTTCTTTCACCTGTCAAAATGGGTGTTATTGCGGATTCATGTGCTGCACCCATCAGTTCCTATTGACTGTCCAACGTCAATGATGGGGTGGGCTGACGGTTTACCGGTATCACGGGCTACACCTACCTCCAAAGGACAACCAACCTGTGTCAGGTTCACGCTACCTGCGCGCTGAACAACAACCCTTCTAGAGTCCTTGACGAGCTACCTTGTTCTTTGTTGCGAATCTCCCCGAATCGGTAATTGTCCGATCAATACTCTTGGGTATGGTCGATTTGGAACTGGGCATTCGTAACGAATACCGGGAGTGATCAGCCAAGGATCGAACGTCAAATGGATAGTAGCTTCTTAAGCTGGCAGGCGAAGCAACCCTGCGGTCAACTTGACGACGGGTTTCTACAACCGTGGAATCTGCTGAGGGTTTGGCGTCGTAGGGCACGAGTTCCCGCCCGTGGGAACTGGAGGTATTCTCTGCGTAGGGGTCGTGGTTGAATAGTGCCGTATTCGACGCATCGTTCGATTGTTTTGTCGGTTGGCGCTTGCGAACTTCTCTGACTACCGGTCGAAAGCGAGTTTCAGACAAGTCTCTGTACCTTTGGTTGACATACCGCTTGGCAAGGAGGTAAGTTGCAAACTGTTCCGCACTAACCGTCTGCTTTACGAATTGTTCGGCTCCGCGAGTATCGGCGGTCGTCGCTATGGAAGAGCCCTTAACATCTTCCACGAAACCCACGACGAGACCAGTCCACCAAGCGATGGCCGAGGTGGTTTCGACAAATCTCTGGTCGCCGGTACGTTCCGCTGTCAGACTGTGCCAGCGGAGAGTATCGCGGCAATAGGAGAGGGCTGCTGCATGTTCTCCGTTCTCGCAGAGCAGATGAGTGATCAGAATCAGCGGCAGCATGAAGGGAACTCGTAGCTGTTTGGCATCGTGTAGCGATAGATCACACATCTGCCTTGAGACAAGGTTGTCACCTTTTGCACTGGCGGTGAGTGCGAGAGAAAAGGGAGCTCGCGGGTCGTGAAGCTGATTGCCTAACTTAAACGGGTACTCTCGACTGAGGCGAGAGCGCGCGGCGGTAGAAATCTCCCAAAGTTCCTTTTCGATCCTTTTATACTGCGTTAAACCTGAGTCAGAATTGGCATGGTGCTGCCATTCAAAGGCTGGGAAAGTGGGCCAGTAACGTACTTCCTCGATCTCGTCCGACCGTTCGGCGGGTTCCACCGCGTATTGAGTCTCATCCGCGACAACCAGAGGCGTTTCCTCGATGGAAATCTCCTCGATCAGAATGCTCGATGCAACAGGAATCGGCAGTGACACCGGCGCAATAGGGACATCCTGGATAACGGGAGGCTCTACGTCGACGGGTACAGCCAGTGCCAACTCTTGATTCGCTGCGAGCTCAATGTCTGCCAGCAATCGTGGAATCTCTCGACTTTCTTGCAGTCCCTCAGTTGCATTTTCCGCAGCCGTCCTGGGGTTGAACAAGAGTAGCGTGGTAGCCAGGCAACAGACGCAGCCGAGGGCCAGCGACATCATCTTTGAACGGGCGAGAGGATGCGTAAGCAGTTTAGGGTCGCGGAGGATATCGCGCCAGCTAATCGACTCGCGGGCCTCATATTCTGCGTGCAGTGAGGGTGGCGTACCGAGTATCTCAACTCCAAACTGCGCGGGATCTACATGTTCCGCTTGAATCTCAATCGCCGCCGATGAACGCGATGGAACGTGCTGTAAGGCTGTCAAGCACTGACGGGCATCTGTCCAGCGTTCATTCTGCTGTTTAGTTGTCATGCGAGTTAGCACGGCTACCAAGTCGTCGGGCAACCCATCTACCAGCGCTTTGAGGTTTGGTAGGTGCTCGCTAGGCGATGCATGCCACAGTAGCCAACCCTTGGAGGAATCGGTCTCGGCTTCGATGGCCGGATTGACGCGACCTGCAAATGTCTTGCCACATAACAACTCCAAGGCCACGAAACCCATGGCGTAAATATCGGCGGCAAGTCCCGGCGGACCAAAGTACTGTCGATTGAGCAACTCTGGAGCGACGTGCCGCGTGTGAAGTCCGGGGCGGAAAGAGGTGGAAACGCCCGTCATGCCCGGCGACACGGCCAGCTTGACCCCTCCATTATCATCTACCAGCACATGCGTTAACTCCACGCGACCGTGCGCCATACCTTGATCGTGCAGCCAGGCAAGTCCCGACAGGGCATCCCGAAGTATCTCGCGCACTGAATCCGGGTCGCGCGGACGCTGCTGGGCCATTTGAGATAAGTCCTGCTTCATCTTTTCAAGAACGATGGCACCACTCTTAGCATCGTAGTCCAGGATCTTCACCAGATTGCTGGCGTTGCTACGCGCAAACAGCTCAGCTTCTTCACGAAACAACCGCGCGTGCTCCTCGTTGCACAACAAACTCCGATCGATCCGCTTGACGACAACTTCTCGATTCAGCCGACGGTCAACAGCCTGAAAAATGGAACAACGTTCACTTCGTGAGAGTGGCTCTCCCAATTCGTATCGCGCACCAAAGCCTGAGTTCTGCGAGTTCGTGGACTTTTCCCGATTTTGCGTTTCGCCAATATTGCACGATGGCGAGGCATGGGGCTCCGCTTTCCGTTGGCTTCTGCCACCCAAAGTAGATTCAGTCACCAAGGTCGCTTGGACCAAAGGCCTTACTTGGGACTTGTCGTCGTTTCCTGAACCGTTGCCATGCGCCGAATGATTGCTTGACGAACGATCGTTGAACGAGCTGAATTGCTGTTCGTCAGCTGGGGAATCGCCGTTCCTTGCAGTAAACAACTGGCTATCGTATTCCTGCCGCGACTGCTTATTGCAGAGTACCTCAATGGCCTGATTGAGCAAGCGGCGGGCCTGATGGTACTGAAGGTCATCGATTTCATGGCGACACTTTTTCAGCAACTCTAAGCGAGATCGGTATGCTTGTTTGAGCTGCGAGCGGGCAACCGCGTTTGTCTTGAGCCCCAGACGTTGATAGTGATTTTGGTCGAGCAAGCAGGCTACTATGTCGATTTGCGGTGTGACTGGGCAGTTCATATTCCCAAGTTCCTTGCTGATGATCGGATGAAAGAGCCTGGCCAGAAGACCGTCGTCGAACAGAGCCATTGTTGTGAGATTCCCGTTTCTCGGAATAGTGGACAGCAGAGCAGATAAAACGCCGATATGGCTCCGGGCCTAAACATCATCGAAAGACCACGCACAATTAGAAAATATTCATATCGTGCTTGTCCTGTCGCAAGCCAAAAATGGAATCTTATGGCTAGTTGGTTTGGCATTATTTAGTCGCGGGAGAATTCCATGCATCGGGAACAAGTTTACGAAGCCACCCTAGCCCACTTCCTGGAACCGGTTCGGCATTTTCTGCAAGATGCGAATGTTAGCGAGGTGATGATCAACGGTCCGGATGAGATCTACGTTGAACGGGCGGGACGCCTTTACCAAACTGAAGCCGGTTTTGGGAGCGAACAGTTGCTGTTGGCGGCGGCTCGCAACATGGCGGAATACGTCGGACGGCCACTGGATGCCGGGCACCCCGCCATGGATGGACGTCTGCCCGATGGCTCTCGCATCCATGTGATCATGCCTCCCATCAGCCGTCGCGGAATCTGCATTACCATACGGAAATTCCGCGAGGCAGCCTTTACATTGGACGAATTGGTCATTGCAGGATCGCTCGAGCCGACTTCACGTGATTTTTTGTGTCAGGCCATTGCAGATCACATGAACGTCGTCGTGGCCGGCGGGACGGGCACTGGTAAGACCTCGTTGCTGAACGCCATGTCCCGAGAGATCGACAGCCGCGAACGGGTCGTAGTGATCGAGGAAAGTAGCGAATTGAAGCTGGTCCAGCCGCATACGATCTACCTCGAGGCCAATCCCGAGGCGGTCGGTAACCAGGCCGCCGTGTCAGTGCGAGAGCTTTTCGTCAACGCATTGCGAATGCGGCCGGACCGTATTTTGATCGGGGAAGTCCGGCGTGGTGAAGCGCTCGAAATGATTCAGGCCATGTTGAGCGGTCATGCCGGTTCACTGTCGACACTCCATGCCAGTTCTCCGTCGGCAGCAGCCACTCGGCTTGAGACCTTATGCCTGCTCAACGACGCACAGCTCCCAATCTACGTGGCTCGAGCCCAAGTTGCCGCGGCCATCGACTTGTTTGTACAGGTAACTCGCTTAGCCACTGGTCAGCGATGTGTTACTGCCATCTCCAAGCTCGAAGGGCTAAACGCTCAACAAGAATACGTGTGGGATCCCGTCTATTTAAAACGGTAGTCTGCATGGCTCTCGCACTTGGCGACATGCTTAGAACCGGACGCTTTAATCAACGATGCCGTGGCGTTTCAGCCGGTCGCATCCGTGGGGCGTCTACGGCTGGGGTGGTGAGTTTAACTGTTGTATCATCGCGGTGAAACGCTCGAGGCGCTGGGCTTCGAATTGCTTGTTAACGCGGACGCGTTCCTCCCAGAATTGCTTCTGCTCGTCGGTGGTGGCTTGACTCAATTGTTCGTCAGCCAAGAGGAGCGCCGGGCCATGGAAGCCATTCCTGATCAACAGTGACCAGTAATCGCTTGACGCCGCAAACGCTGGACGAAATTGGCCAGTCCACGCTCGATCTTCGAGCAGCCCTGCCACCAGCTCGATGTAGGGCAATTGATGGTAGCAGGGGTCTTCGTCAGCCGATCTTTGAAAGACAACGTTTACCATGGTTGTCCACAGGCAAATATTGCGTAAGGAAGGATTAATGACTTCTGCCTGGAGCACCTCCTGGGCAAGTTGGTATCCATCGGCCGCTGGATCACCGAGGCCGGCCATGTGTAGCGAGTACTTCGCAAATCGCACCAACTGGTTGTCCGGAGCCAGCTCAGCAATCTTCGAGACCAGCACGTTTTGGCTATTGACCGATACTGCCAACATCGCAGCCTCAATGGTCGACTTGGGCAAGACTTTGAAGAAGGCTCCATACCAGCCTGTGCGAGGCATGTTGGAGCCGGTCAAGCCTTGCAATTTGGTCAATACGCTGACGACCAGCGGGGCAGCACTGGCATAGAATTCAGCAGTGGACATGAAACCGGCTCGGTCGAGAAAATCTTGAACTTGCCACAGGAATTCAATAGCTGAAATCTCAGGTGCAAACTGCGGAAATTCAGCAACCAGCTCTTGCGTTAACTGGCCTGCGGTGGTGATGTTCCCGCTGACCGTCTCGACTAGGGCGAGCAGCAACCGATAGCGTGGATCTTGGCCAAAGGCCTCGATGCCGAATAGCGCATCCTGGCGAGCGGCTGCGATTCGCCCGATGACAATATTGGTTAACGCTCGTCGGAAGCGAGCGTAGGGATGAAACGGTTCTTTTTCAAGCACCAGATCGAGGTACTGTACGCACTCGAGCGGTGTCAAAGCGATCAGGCCGAGAGCATAGTTCAAGTCGTTGTCGATAAGCTCTCTCGACTCGATGGCGTCTCGCAACAGTTGCAGGCCTCGAAAGTCTTCCTTGCCCATAAGCAAATGATCGCCGAGAATGAGTTTGTACTGGGCTACATCGGTGGCTGAAAGTTTGTCGAGGGACAAGCGTTCGAGGGCGGGAACGACTTCCGTGGTGTTGAGCGCATGCAGTTGGTCCTTGGCCAACTGCAGCGTCTCTTGGTCGCTGAGTGGTCGGGACTGTTCCAGCTCGAGCATCAAACGGGTCGCTTGAGCGAACTGCCCCTGCATGCGGGCACTGGCGGCCGCATCAATGGCCAACTGCTGCTGGGCGCGGACGCTCTGTGCGGTCGCGAGTTCGGCGTTTTGTCTCGCTACTTGCGCCTGTTCTCGTAGAACGTCTGCTGTCACACGCAACTGACGCTCCCGCCGAGCGTTGCCATTCATAACGACAGCGAAAGCGATACTGCTGATGGCGATCACCAGCATGCTAACCGCCGTTGCGGTAGCTGCGGAGCGATGGAGTCTGAGCCAACGCCCGACGCGCATCGGCAGCGAATCGGGCCTGGCCACTACCGCTTGGTCATCGAGCCAATTCTGAAGGTCGTCTTTTAAGCCGTCCGAATCGCGATAACGTTGTTCAATTCCAAAAGCCATCGCCTTGTGACAAATAGCCACGAGCGAACGCAGCGATCCGGGCACGCCTCCCAAGGCTTTGTCGCTGGTTAAACTGCGAATCCTGTCTAAGGCTTCGGCAGCCGACAGTTTTCCAACCACTGGGGGTTTGGAGGTCAGCATTTCGTACAGGATGGCACCCAAACTGTAGACGTCGCTGGCCGGTCCAAGCTGCTGTAGATCACCGCGGAGTTGTTCTGGTGGGGCGTAGGCCAGCGTACCGACGAAAGAGCCTTGCTCGGTGTCCGATCCAGAATCGCTGCTGCGGACGCGAATCTGTTGGCTCATCCGATCGGTCGCAGCTTCTGTCGGCTGGGGTTCGTTCGCGGAGATCGACTTGGCCAAACCCCAGTCGACCACCAGTGTTTCCCCGAATTTTCCTAACATGATGTTGCCAGGTTTCAAATCCCGATGCAGCACTCCGCGCTGGTGAGCGTAGGCAATCGCTTCGCAGACATCGATCAGCCGTCGGACCAGGGATCGCAACTCGGGGCCATCTACGGCAAGTCTCTCTTCTCGAAGTCGGCGGTGGTAGTCTTGGATGTAATCGCGGAGGCTTTCTCCTTTGATGAACCGCATGGCGTAGAATGGGCGGCCGGCATCATCACTCCCCAGCGCATAGATGGGGACGATACCGGGGTGTTCGAGTTGTCCGGTCACCTCAGCTTCAAACTGAAACTTTTCACGAAAAAACGACTCATCGGCTTGCTGTTGCTTGATCTGCTTGAGCGCCACCGTGCGCGCGATCTGGCGGTCTTCAGCAAGGTAGACCACGCCTAGGCCACCTTCAGCATGCTTGCTGATAATGCGGAACCGGCTACGTTCATCGTCACCACTTGGAGTACGGACCGGGACGGGGGCAGCTGCTTGCTTACCCATGATCGAACGCACCGTGGGGGCCACCCAGGGAATAGTTAGGAGCGACTCGAGCTGTTGCTCGTCGAGTTGGTTGAGCACCGTGCGGATCGCATCGGACGAGAAGAGCTCATCGACGTCGGCCTGGGATGTTTCGATGTCATTGCCAAAACGTCGCTCCATCAGTTGCAGGAGCAGTCGCCCGTCGTCCTCGGATAGCCAGGCCATTTCGACCAGCCACTGATCGATCCTCGTTTCGCTTGCCTGGCAGCAGTGCTGAAAACTGGCTAGCGTCTGCTGCGTGGATAATAGTCCATTTTGAAAGGCGAGAGCCACGAACAACAAGTTTTGCGTCATCGTGCTTATCCTGACCGGGGTGAGTGAATATCGACGAGTTCGGGTGTTAAATTCTGATCGAACCGAGAAATGATTCTAGACGACTACGCTCAAGTAGCGAGCCACGAGTTGGATAAGTTGCGCGTCAGACCTAAGCGATACCGCTTTATCCCCAAAGAAACTTGCCGACCTGCTTATTTCTTGTTGATCGCAGAAGATTGGCACTGGAATTTTTTTTGCATCCGTTTGTCCTATTGAGCTGTGGCTGGGAATCTCATTGAGGATGCGAGTCACAGTGATTCGCACAAACAGTTGGTGGCTCGCGACCAATGCGGGTCCAAGTAGCGAACTCTCGCGGGAGACTTAGAAGATGTTCACATCAGTGAAGACGATTGCGGCTCGATTTCATCGCGACGATGAAGGTATGGAAGCGATCCAGATCATCATGATTCTGGCTGTTGCCGCCATGGTTTGTTTGGGAGTCACTAGCGTGACTGGCATCTCATCCGATGGTACACCGGGTGGTGGATGGTTTGACAATGTAACCGATTTGGTAAGCGATCTCCTCGTCGGCTAAAGAAATTAGTTGCCAAGCCGTGTAGACCAGTTGCCCAAACTGCGTCAGCAAAGTGGAGGCTCGTTACGACGGGCCTCCTTTTTTTTATCCGAACGGATGACCGCAATCGCCATGCGGCTGATCATGCGGCAACTGCGGCTAGCGGCATGCGGCATGCGGCATGCGGCATGCGGCTGATGATTCAGCTGATAATAAGAACATGCTGAAATTAAGTAAGTGCTCCATTACGAGGTAATTTCGATGTCATCGTTGAAACATGCAATTTCTCTGCTGGTCGTCGTCTCACTGCTGACATGGCTGGCAGCAATGTTGGGTTTTGGGATTGACGGCCCGCAGGACTTAACTGTGCTTCTGTTGAGCTTAGTGGTTAGCTCAGCTACCTACTTCGATCTGACAACCCACCGCATTCCCAATGGGTTGACGTATGGAGCTGTGTTGATGGCACTCGTGTGGCACGGATTCGTGTGGACCATGGCATGGCAAGAGTCGGTAGCCGTTTCTTGGCAAGATTCGCTGCTGGGTGGGACGCTGTGTGGTGCCATGATGTTTGGCCTGTGGCAGATGAAAGCCATTGGAGGTGGCGATGTCAAACTGGCGATTGCTCTTGGATTGTTTATGGGACTGGTCCCTGCCGTTACCGGTATTCTGATGGCGCATTTAGTAGCAGCGGGCTTTGTGGTGGCATGGCTGGGTGCACGCTGTCTTGTGGCTAGCGGCAGTCTGGCTTTGCCCGCCGGTTGGATGGCTCGACTGCAATTGAATCAGCCATTAACCGGTAGCACACGCTTACCGATGGCGGGGTTCTATGCGGCTGGAGTTTTGTTGGTTATTTGGGCGCATTAAACGAATGGGGGATGCTGTGGTGTTACGCAATCGAGTGAAGTTCAGCGGGATGCGTCGTGGTGCGGCAGCGGTTGACACACTGCTGGTGACAGCGTCGTTCGTGGTGGCAACGTTTGTCTTTCTGAAGTTGGCAATGCTGGTTATCCACCACTACTTCGTGGATGGAAGTCAACTGTCCAGAGTCCCCTTGTTCTGAGTGAACGAACTGGCAGATTGATCTGGGTAAAACGGACCGTATTGATTTCAGGAGAACCAAAAATGTTAATGATAAACTGTATGCGGTGGTTGCGAATTTTCAATCGCGATCAATGGGGTTCCGGCTACTCCCTGTCCGTTGTCCTAATGCTGCCGATCTTTATCATCTACATTTTGCTGGTGGTCGAATTGTGCCTGCTTTTTAATTCCTTCCAAAGCGTGAAGGCAGTCATGCAGCCCTGCGGGCATGCTGCGAGAGTTTGGTGGCTCCATCAACGTTGGACTGAACAGGATGGTGTTTCGATCGACCAAATGGTGCATCGAGCCGCCGTGCGAAACATGTCTCCCTTTGCAATAGGCCCAATGGCAGGCTCCGTCAGCAGAGATTCCGGGCTGGAGTCCGTTCTGCCACAAGCTGGACTCACCGGCTTTGCAAGCCATCGCTACGCAGGAAAAGCAGCTTCGATGGCAGAGGCCAGTCGAGTGAACGTTCAATTGCAGCAGCGGGAGGGCATTGATGGTCTGCGGGTACGACTGGAATACGATTCACCGCTATGGTTCCCGGTACTCGCCCCATTCCTTTCATCTGGGCATAACGCAACTGGATTCTATCGAACGATCGCTGCAGAGACTTGGGTGCCCTTGACGATGGCGGAAGCCGTTTTGGATCACATTGGTATTCCTTACGCTCCGCTAGAGGCAAAATCCTGGTAACGGGAGATTGACTGTCTTAACGTCAAGCCAAGAACTCCCTCCAACTAAAGAAAGGTACACGCAATGATGAATGCAAATGCGTTGTTCGTAAGATCAAAGAACTGGAGTGAGCTACATCGCGACGAAGATGGCTTGTTCTCGCTTTCCCATTTGGCAACTACGGTCTTCTTAACCGTACTGGTGTTGTGCTTGCTGAACGTAGGTGTCGCCTTGATGGATCGCTCCAAGCAGCAGCGCACCGCCGATGCGGTCGCACAATCACTCGGTCAGTGGAAGGCTCGCAACATGAACGCAGTCACGGCACATCAGCATTTGATGGGAGAGCTGATGAGCCTCGTACTTACACACCATGCAATCGGTGGTGAGTTATTAGACAAACAAAAGGGGGCCGATACTCGTGAATCGGACCAGCGACTGCGGGCTGCCTGGCAGGCTGCCAGTGCATGTCGAACCGGCACGCCCGCCTACTCCAATGTCTCGAAAGAAGTGCTAGCTGGTGAAGCCCTACTCAAGGCACACCTGGAGCTCAAAGAACTATTGACATTTGTGTACTTTACCAAGGCAGTGGCGACCGCGATGCAAGCATTCCCTCCCACGTACAAGGCTGGAGTTGCACTTGAGAACGCAGCGCACTTGCTGGAACAAGCGATCCTTGCCGAATGGCGAGTCTTGGAGAGCATCCGAAAAGTCGCTCACTCCGTGACTCCGCTCAAGCTACAAATGCTGAACCAGTGGTTGCCCGATGCCAAGCAGCAATTGGACTCAATGGTTGACAACTACTCGTTGACTCAGCGAGCCTTGGCAGATGAACTCGAAAAGCGATTTGAGATTCAAGTGCACATCTTGCCCAGTGATCGTCGTCTACCCATTTCCCCCGACCCGTTGGCTCGATTGACACAGCCGCCGCCGGAGTGGCAACGTCCGGAAGATTGCGACTGTCCCACGCAGCCAGCCGACAACATGCGGCACCAGTTGGTAAAAGTGTCCCAGTTATCGAGGGCAACATTCCCATGGGTCAATTATCATCGCCAACCGCTGATCCAAAAAATGCGTCCACTAACTCCTCTATCCGGCATGGCCGATCACTACTTCGATCATACGGCAGGAGTCAGTAAACGGATGATGGACGAGTTGCAAGTTAACGGACAACTCGAACTTTATGTCTTAGACGATTATGCAGGGCCAGACAAAGCCTTCGAAGCCTGGATGGAACGCAGCGGTTCTGCGGCGGCCGACAAGAGCTTCGGCATTTCCATTCTGATTGGCTCCCCGGCCCGGACACCGGTTGGGGCCTGGATGTTCGGCTCTCCGGCGATGGAACTGGATTATCGCGCCGCAACGGGCATGATTTGGAATCGACATTTCCCAGTGCAGCCAGAGTGTCGGATCGACTTGTATTGCAAACGAATCGTACCGTCGGTTCAAGCCAAAACAGGCTGGGATATGTTGAATTGGCAACCGGAAACCGAGGCCTTCGAATTGGTTGGATTTGGTATTCCCCATCGCTTTCCGGCCATTGGTCCGGCATGGACTTCCAGCCTCAGCCCGACCACACAAGCGAGGTGGGAGCAAATGCGCAAACAAGCCCTTCCCGCCTGGGCTGCCGATGCCAAGTCCGTAATCCCAGCGCACGTCCCGTCCGAAGTGATTGCGCTGTAGGCAATGGGTGCAGTGTGCAGTGTGAAAAGCAGACCGTGAACAAACTAAGGAACAACCGCTATGAAATCGCCCAAGAGAGAACTCCTTGCTACGGTGCAGGCAGACGTCCCGATTGCCCTGAATTCGGTGGGAAGCGGCCCGTTGCGGCGCAATGCCGCATCGCGACCAAGTAGTCGTCGCGGTGTGGCACCGATCGAGTTCCTACTTTACATGCCCATCTTCGTAGCCTTCGTGGCAACCATGTTCTGGCTAGCGCGCGTCCAGCATATAGCGTTGCAAGTGGGCCTCTTGGCGGAAACGGAAGCGGCTGAAAAGGCAGTCTTGCTCGCTCATCACTCGCGGCTTCAGCAGTCAGAGGGCTTTGCGTCGACAGCGGCTATGGAAGAGTTGCAAAGGTTAGTTCAAGGCTTTTCTGATGGCCTGGATGTAACACAAGGACTGGTAACTGGAGAGAGTACGTTGGATACAGGCGAAGGAGTTTGGGGAGCGGTAGCCGCAGTGGGTACTACTCAGGAGCAACACGCCCTCTTGGCTCACAGCTGGGAAACGGAGGTGTTCTCATTTCCACAAACGAAATCTGAGCAAGCCGAACTGACGTTGCCAGCTTCTATCAAGGGAATTGCCCCTCACGTCGGGGATTTGGATGCATTCCGAACCCTCCTGAGTTTTGGTGGAGGTGCTTCAGGCTTTGTAGGCAATAGTGCGATCCAACAGCTACGGAAATCAGTTGAGCAACAGCGAGATGACCTTCCTGGCAAACTTGCCGAGCTCCGCAGGGAAATAGCAGCGATTGAAAGCGAGCTCATAAAATTGTTGAATGTCGCTGAGCCAGACTGGGGCAGAATTCAACGAGTACGCGAGGACATTGCGCGCAAACGGCAGTCCGAGCAGCAGCTTCGCAAGGCGATCCATAATGCTGATCAAGCACTTGAGCACTTCGACGCAGTCCCATTGGGAGATCGCCCAACCGACACAGAAGACTGAACCAAGAGCCCCCCTAACACAATTTTTCTGTCCACGAACCGTCTCTTTGGGAATCTCTTTGCAGGACGGGTACTCCGCGATAACAACTTTGAACAAACACGGGACAGGTAGAACATGCTAGCTTCCAATCGACCAGTAGCTTCACCACTCACCAATCACTCCAGACCGACCAGCGCAGCGGCCCGCTCCGTGGCTACCACGCAAAGTGCGGAGCTGAGCTTGTGGGTCCGTGTGGGTCTACCAGCCTGCCTCGCCGTATTGGCTGCAGCTCTCAACGTGGCTGCGGTTCGAAGTCAAATTCGACCCAGCCTGGCCTACGTTTTGGCGGTCGACATTCCGGCTGGGACGCAATTGAAGCCTGAGCATCTGACAACCGTTGAGCTGGCTGGAAATCTCGATCGCGCGTTTCTCGTCGCCCCGAGCGAACTGATGACGGAGGTCAGCGAGCATGGTCGATTAACGCTCGAAGAAAGTTTGCACCGGAACCCGCGGGTGCTCAGCAAACCCATGGGCAAAGGGGAATTGCTAACCCGTTCCAGTTTGGGAGGGTTGGCATTGAGCGAGTTGAGAAGTGGCGAACGGATGATTCCCGTATTGCGTTCGATGATCACCGGTAGCCACACGGACTTGACTCCAGAGCAGCCAATCTACTTCATGGTCAAGCGTCAGGCCTATTCAAACAATGCGGATGCAGGAATTCAATCGGAGATTGGGCCGTTTCGCATTTTGCTTCGTGAGAGCGTCGAGCGTCTCGAGTCGGAAAGCCGTGATGCAACTCTACCATTGGTCTATGCGGTCAACGATGATGGGCAACCGACGGCCAGCTCACAAGCTCTATTAGACGCCCTCCGCAACGATCACAAACTGCTCCTGGTTCTCAAGCCCAGCCATCGCAACTGATGCTACATGATGTTGTGCCCCACGACGCATAGCAAGGCAGCAACTGAGCCCCACAGACGTTTCTTTTGTCCCATTTCCGCGGTGTACCGATCATGCTTCTAAGATACCACAGTCAATTTGATGGCCAGCCGGTGTTGGCTAGGATCAACGGCCAAAAGGTCCGTGTGGGGCGAGATGCCGGCAACGACATCGTCCTGGACAGCCCCTTTGTTGACGGTAAGGCGTTTCAACTGCAACGTGACGGTGAGCGTTGGAAGATCGAAGTGCTAGCGCTCAATGGCTGCGATGCGGGTAATCGCAAGTTAAAGCAAGGGGAGTCGATGTGGTGGGATGGTTGTTCGTCCATCTCGCTATTTCCCTATATTTTCCAGCTTCAATCGGTTCAAACAGCACAAGTCGCTGGACCGCGTCGACATACTTCTCAAGCTCATGAACTGGTTCGGGCCGTTCATTTGGATATCCTGCAATTGATGCATCACAGCGGTTCGGGCGACGATGTCCCCAAGACCGTCGAGGGCTTATTGAAGATCGAGCGAGCTATCGAATCGGCTACCGCTCATCATGGCCTGTTGCGGGGAGAACAGTCGGAATTAGCGCTGGAACTAGCCGGCACCTGCGTCCGTGATCAGGTACTTACGGTTCTGCTGGAGGATCATCGACTGGGCCAGAGCTCAACGTGGCAGCAGCAGTTGTCGTGGTGCACGATGGCAACCACGGTCGAGGTTCGCGAAGAAGAGCTCAATCGCTGGACAATGGCTTGTATGAACTCATTGTTTAACGGCTTGGCCCACGATGGCTTAGAAACCCGGGTAGATCGCGTTGAGCAACAGTTCTGGCGGTTATGGGATCAGCTCAAACCCAAATTGGCCAAACCATTATGCGAATATTTAGCGCTGCGGCAGATCAAGAAGCAAGTGAAGGATACGCTGTTCGGCTTCGGGCCGCTTGAAGATCTCTTGCGGATGCCAACAGTCACTGAAATCATGGTTAACGCCAGTGACGAGATCTACATCGAAAAAAATGGGATGCTCCAAAACTCCGGGCGTCAGTTTGTCTCGGATGAGGTCACGACAACCGTAATCGAGCGGATTGTCGGGTTGGTCGGCCGGCGAATCGATACAGCACAGCCGATGGTGGATGCGCGGCTGCCAGACGGCAGCCGCGTGAACGCCGTCATCCCTCCCTTGGCAGTCAAGGGACCGTGTTTGACTATTCGCAAGTTTGGCAAGCAACGCTTTGATATGTCCAAGCTTGTCTCCATGGAATCACTCAGCCCACAGGTGGCCGAATTTCTCGAGGCCTGCGTACGCTCCAAGCGTAGCGTTCTGGTTTCAGGTGGTACGGGTACCGGCAAAACCACGCTGCTGAACTGCTTGAGCCAAGCAATCCCTGCTCGCGAACGCATCATCGTGATCGAGGATACCCACGAACTGCACTTGGAACATCCGCACACCGTCTTCGTCGAATGCCGCGATGGCAATAGCGAGGGGAAAGGCAAGGTTGTCATCCGGGACCTGTTGAAAAACTCGCTGCGGCAACGACCGGATCGACTGATCGTCGGAGAGTGTCGGAGCGACGAAGCCTTGGACATGTTGCAAGCCATGAATACAGGTCACGATGGTTCCATGACAACCATTCATGCCAACACTCCGATCGATGCACTGCGGCGTTTGGAAGTGCTCGTTCGCGGCAGCGGTCTTCCCGCAGATGCCATTCGCCAGCAAATTGTGTCCGCCATTGATCTTATTGTCCAGTTGACGCGATTGCCGGACGGAAGACGCGTGATTACCGAAGTGGCAGAGGTGGTGGCCTATGAAGATCTCCATCAGACGATTCGCTTGCGAACCATTTTCACGACCGAGCTGGACGAGCGTGCATCGCGCAAACGGCTGCAACCAACGGGCTGTATTCCCACTTTCGTAGGTGAATTGGTACGCGAGGGACATATTGAGCTGCAGTTGTTCCTGTCCGGCGTTGCCAGCGGAACTGGGCGACCGTATTGAAGGGTTGTGAATTGGACACGCCGCTAGCCCGCAGCTAGCGCTGTCGGTTCACTAATACTAAACGGTCCACTAAATCAACAGACCGCTGACCGCGGTTGCAATTTTTGATTGGGAGAATCTGATTGTGGAAACTCATGCACTGCTGAACCTGACCACTGCCTCGGTGTGCGTTGCGATCTCGGTCTGGCTGGGCTGGCAATGGTGCCTGCCGATCGTACGTAGCTGCATTCAGCGACCCGTTGAGCCACTGTTATTGCGCGCCGGTTGTATCGGCTTCGATGAACAGGGGTTGCGCAGTCGCTTATTTGTGATTGAAACGTTGACTACGGGGCTGCTCCTGTGGGCGACTTGGAACTACTTAGGAATGTTTCTAGGGCTTACTTTGCTTGGAATCGCCTATCATTTGCGCGGCTTAGGGTTAGCGTGGATTGTCGAGACGCGCGAACGGCTGTTGCGATCCCAGACTCTAGGATTGACGAGCGCACTACAGGGACTCGTTCAGGGCGGAATGGGATTGGCTCCGGCCGTAGAACTGCTAGCGCGAGAAACGCCATCGCCCTTGGGCACGCAAATCAACCGAATTTCTACTGAGTTTCGGCGTGGGCGCCCATTAATCGAGGCCGTTAGCGCCGTCCGTGAAGCGATGCGAATCGATGCATTTTCGCTGTTGTCCACATCGATCCTATGCGCTTTGAAGCAGGGCGCCTCTTTGCAGACTTCGCTTGCCGGAGTGCAGGAGGCGTTGGAGCATCGCGACCATGCTGAGCGCCAGATGTTGGCCAAGACTGCGGGTTCGCGCTCGACGATCGTGATCCTTGCATGCACACCGCCTGGTTTCTTTCTACTGTTTTCGCTGATGATGTCGGAATCAATGCAACTGATGTTCACCACCGATCATGGACGTTGGATGCTGGCTGCAATCCTGCTGTTCATGTATGTCGGTGTAGCCTGGGCTAAGCGACTTTTGGTGCTGAGTGCTTAGGCTCCCCGAGCAATCGTCCTGGACCTGCACCGCGACTCTTCGAATTCAACAACCTCATAAGTTACGCAAGGATCGATCATGTCCGAATTGCACACCGCCAGCCTATGGCTGGTTGCTTCAAGCGTGGCTGCAGGCGCAGCCGTCTTTACCGCAGTCCAACCGTTGCTGCGCGCTATCTTGGCGCCGCAGACTCTTAACTACGATACTTGGCATCGGTCCCAACCGCGATGGCAGCGTTTGCGCGAGACATCTTCCGTATTCCGCTCGTTTGAGAGGTGGATTGTCGGCATTGGCATCTTGGTGGAACATCGCTTGCCGTGGTTTTTAGAGCTGCCCGAACCAGAAGATCCGCACTCGAAATTGGCTGTCCGATTATTCCAAGTTGTCTTCGGGCAGCCCAGAAAGTTGGATCGAGCAGTTCGCATAGGCAACTCCGTTCAGCCCTGGAGGGTCGGCGAAATCTTGGCAGCAGCTTGGCTACTTTCCGCAGTGGTGGCGGGTCTTGCTGGCCTGCTCATTTTGGGAAGTACCAGCCTAGGCTACTGTTTGCTGATTGGGAGCTTGGCAGGATGGCTTGCTTACCGCGTCGCATTAGCGGTCTTTGTGGTGCGAGCCGAGCAACGTCGACGGGCAATCCGCAAATTTTTGCCGCACGCCATGGACACAATTGCGATGGTCATTTCGTCGGGCGATCCCTTTCGTGCGGGACTCGATACCGTCATCAGCGATTTCCCGTCACATCCGCTTAGTCAAGAATTCATGCGTTTGCGCGGTTGCCTAGACCGAGGACAAACGATGAGTGCAGCCTTAGATGAGATCACCATGAATGTGGGACTCCCCGAGTTTGACGAGTTGACTCGGGTGCTCAGCCGCGTTCATGACCATGGTGTGCCGGCGGCAGAGAATTTCGCGCGGCTCGCAAAACAACTAAGACTATTGCATCTCCGCCATCTCGAGGAGGAAGTCGGACGTAGTGAGGCCGCCATCGCCTTGCCAACCATGTTGGTCTTGATCTCCTGTATGATGGTTGCCACCGCACCCTTTCTGCTCAGCATGCCAGAGATGGACTTATTCAAATAAAATCAAATAAAGAACGTTCGAACAATCATTTGATCGGATTATCAACGGCGCTACTTTGCCTAGTGACCATTCCCCAGTGACCATTGCCTAGTGGGGAGCTTCAGAAGTCATTCAGAATCTTGCTCCAAAACAAACTCTCTCATCAAGATTTCAATCTTCTTGAGGTAGCGACTGACAGACTTGGTGGAGACAGCCATGGCTTGAGCAATCTCTTCGTGCTTTTGGCCACTTAACTTGCCCACCAGTACTTGCTGGCACTTTTCATCCAGCAGCCCGTCCATTTTCTGGAGCACTTCCGCCAGTGAGTCTCCCTGCTCTTGGCTGGGGTCAGCGTTCAGTTCCCGATAATCGACGGCCAGTTCAGCCAACTGGGGGCTTTCCGGTGCAATTACCTGCTCGCGAGAAATGTCACGCTTTTTGGCCGAGTGAAAGCGAGCCTTCTTGCGGGCTTTGTTGAGCGTAATGGCGACGAGCAAACGCCAAAAATCTTCACTCTGTTCGATGGACAGTTTGCCCTCCTGAGCCTGACGCCATACGGTGCGCAGGACAGATTGCTGCAGGTCATCTGCATCCTCACGTTGCCTAAGCTTCTGCGAGATGTTTCTGTCTGCCAAGCGAACCAGCTTCGGAATGTAGTCCTGCAGGATTTCACTCTCCGTCAATTCGCGGTTGGCATTACCTTGCATCGTTCATTGTCCAGGAATACGAGAAAAAGGGTATCTAAAAGGGGGTGCGAGTCAAACAGCCGAAAATTCGATTCTTCAATACCGACAATTTAGGATATCTGGCCATGAAATTCTACCAGAGACTCATGCTAAGCCTTAAGGAAAATCGCATGACTTCAAACAAGTTGCTGGACGAATTGACCCGAGCATTTCAGCGAGCGGATGGATCCTTGGAGCAATTGTGCAGCGATTTCCGTGAACCCATTCGAAAAAACTTGGTGATGTGGCATCGCCAGCTCAAGTCATTTAAGTGGGACCGCGTGACCTGCGTGCGGTACTCGATGGCACTTGGAGAAGTTGGTAAATTGATCGCGCATCGGGGTCACTAACTAATAACAAAAGCCGCAACCTGCTGTCGAGTGGGTTAGCATTCTTTGTTCGCAATCGAATCAGCTAGTGACTTTAGCAGCACTGTCGATGGGTTACATGGTCGGAGGCGTTTGGTGTTTAACCACGGATCTGGCTAGAATCTCTGCAAAGACCAAAACAGCCCATATGTGGACTATCTCTCGGCTGTTGGAGTGTCGGCTAACGCGACTGGTACTGACGAATTTGGAGCAAAGTTGATGGGCAGTGACACACCTTCGGAAAGTGCTTGAGTTGATTCGCGACAAGGAGCCTGTCCGGCCAAGCAGTCGTCAAGGGAACAGTACGAAAGAACAGAGGTCATCGATTACGAACCTGCGTCGGACCGACAGAAAGCTTCGCCAGGATGAACCTGATCCACCAGAAAGAGAAATGCCGTAGGGACCGCGTTTAGGTTCTATCAGTCAATCTTCTGCGCGAGAATAATCTAATGATATTGAATATTATCGCGAGTTTTGAAGCCTGTAATCTCGTCTAGCCGCTACAGACTTCCAGGCGATTCGAAGTCGTTTCGCTAGAGAACTTGGCGACGACATGCATCAGCCCAATGATCAACAGAACGGGGGACAAAAGCAATCCCAGCGATCCCATTGCCGTCCAGCAGATTAGGCTGCCACTCAGGCGGCGAAGTAGGGAGCGTGGTGAGCCCACTGCGGATACGGTCGTGGCTGAGGTCATGCTTAAAGTTGCCATAGGGCACCAGAGAGTTGAAAGAGATATGTGCGTTCGGGATGCAACTGGAGCGACATGCTATCGGCTCCCATCATGAGATTCCCATCCTAGATCGTTGGCGGACAGCAAATGGCACAAAGACATTTTGGTATCCACATCGGTCGAATGGCGTTAGCCGCGATTACTAGGGAAGTACAAAGAAAAACAGCCTGTCATGACGGCGGCATGACAGGCTGAATTTGCTATCGACTGGTATGTTGCAGAAGGAGCGATACGGAAGGAGCGATTGGGGACAATCGCTCGACACTCGCTAAGCCCTGAATCGCAATCCGACTCGGTAGCGACCAACGTTTGCACCATGGGTGGCCTCAATCAAGACGATAAAGTTACCAGTCATGTTCGCGGTGAAGTCGAAGGTTCTGGCAATCGAAGCTTGGGTATTTACAATCAATCTTCCACCCGGCTCGTACACTCGGATGCGTGTGTTTAAGCCGGAAAGCGGGGTCAAATCGATTTGAAAACGTTGCCCCGATCTGGCGCTCACTCTGTACGGATCGGCTTGAATAGACCCCTGCAACCGTCCATCCAATGTTGCTCCTACCGCAAGCGGTCGCGCGTCAGGACTGGGAGTCGATAGCGACTCGATGCCCACCCAGTACTGTCCGAGCGACGTTAGGTTTTTGGCTTGTACATGAACGATATAGGTACCCGCAGTGGACGCGGTGAAGATCGGTGCCAAGGCACTGCTCGAGGATGTGTTGACCAAAAATCGACCACCCGGCGCGATGACTCGAATGTGAGCGTTCAACTGCCCAGACGGCGCGATCGCCAATTGGAAAACTTGGCCTGCGGTCGCACGAACGGTAAAGCGATCGACTTCGCCAACCCTTGAAATCGACTCGTTGCGGACATTGCCAGGAATCAGAATTGAAGAAGATTGAGTAGCGAAATGCGCTGGTGGCTCCCCTTCAGCCTTCAGCCCAGGGGAATCTGGCATGTCAAGGATCAATCCACAGTGTATTGCCAAAACTGAAGCTGTGACACAAAACGTGCTTAGCGTTTAGTGAGTTGCCTCGGAAGCCGAAGATTAGCGGACGTCAGATTTAGCGGCAAACGATCTGCCTCGGGCTGCACGGCTCAGTTGAGAGGCAAACCGACTTGCGAGCGTGATGGTGGGTGGCCCGCTTGGTGGCTTAGAAATCCCAATCGCCATACGGTATGGTTCGCGGAACGCTTGGCATCACACCCTCCGTGGATTGCATTGCGGCTGGAAGCTGTTCGATGAGGGCGGGACCGGAGGGCTCCGTTGCAACACAACAAACCGACTCCCGTGAGGTCAGTACTCGCCATTGGGGACGAGTGTACCCGAAGTGTGCAAAATCAACTCCCTTGGGCGGCACATTTTGATCAGCCGGAAAAGGATCCTCCATGACTGTTGGCGCGCAAAGGTCGGGTAAGCCGCAGCGCCCTGCAGGTGCTGTGGATCTGCAACCTGTCAAGACAGCCTGATTGGCGATGAAGATCAAGACGATCGCGGCTGTGAAGCAAAATCCTCCCGATTTCTGATCGGTGGATAACATAGATCGAGTACTCATCTGGTTCTGACTTTGCTGGACGACAACTGACGGGTTAAAGACGAATTCAAAACGCGATGTACGCTGCTGATTAGCACTGACTTGCCTATCTCGGCGACCGGACGTGTTAGCACACGCTTGAAGTCAGCAGGCTAGAAACCACCCCCTCCTGCTCCGAATGCACCTATTTCATCAAAGAAAACAAGTCGCTGCGCGGCGGTGGTGATTAACAAGACCACGCCACTAATTCGCTCCATGGGTGCCAGCTTTTTCGCCAGCTGGTTGTCATACGCTACCAAGCTGTCCTCGGCTACGAACAACCGATCACCGGGTAGCAATTGATAGTTTGTTTTAACGTCGCCCCGTTTCGAAATAGCCAACCAGTCGACGGGGAGAATCTGCTCCCCACCTTGCTCGTTGCGGCCTGGTCTCGCGACCCATATGTGTTTTGAGGAAATTGCACTGAAGCCTTCGACGTTGCTGATCGCATCGAGCACGGTTTCATTGCCCGTAAACGGAAAGCGGTTTACTTGATCACCGAGACCAGCGCCTTCGGATATGACATAGTAGAACTTGCTGTTATATCCAAAGACATCGATGGCAATTTGGGGTGTATCTAGTACTGTCGAAAGATGTTGCTCGACCGCCTGAGTCGCTTCCCGCAGAGTCATTCCTGCCACACGGACTTGACCGTAGACCCCTAGGTTGACTCGACCGTCCGGTCCAACCAAATGCTCTCCGGCAATCTGCTGGAGCAATGCAAGCTGGACGATGTCCGCAGCGATTTGCGGTTCAGAATACACTCTGCCTACCTCGCCACGAATAGATTCACGCAGCTCCTCGATCGTTCGCCCACTGGCCTCTAGCGAGCCAAACATGGGCCCCAGTGGTAGCCGGCCTGATGGATCTATGCTGCTCGTGGCTTCGTAGAGAATCTCTCCCGAGGAATCCACAATTTGTACCAGCACGCTGTCGAGTGGCTGCAGCTTGTAGGGCTGACGCGGCAAAATGCGGATAGCTTCGATGGTCAAAATGTCCGGAGGCTCAATGATGTAATCCGGAATCGAAGCCTTGCATAATTCGCTGGGCACGCCGATCGGCTGACTGATGAGCCGAACAGGTTGTTGCCGTTTGGCCGAACTAAGGCAGCCCGTGCAAAGCAGCGTCATCAACAGCAAACAGAATCCATTCGTTCGCCTTAACATTCGAATCCCATCCTTGGATACATGTATTGGACATGGTGGTTACGGCTACAGCGATTCCAGCGTCAGTGCGAAAACGGAAGTAGTGCCCACTGGGGAGAGCTTCGGTTCATTTCTATCCCCAATTTGCGGTTTTCTACCTAGCAGCTCCAAGTACCATTGGGAGGACCTGTGATGATGAGGATATTGACGGTCATAGCGAGCGTGAGCGCCGCCTCACGCTAAACTGTCGGTACGACCAGAAAAACGATACCTTCCTAATAGGCTTAGTCGATAAGGAATCGGGAGTTGTGAAACAGTAACGAGAGATTGCGTCTCTCGAGAGTCCCTCGATAAACAGAGTTCCTCGATTGACATCGGAGCCATGCTCATGAGTTGCTTGCAGAATCTGCGGTTCGTTTTGGTTTGCTTTGGCTGCTGGGGGGTGATGTCTTGCACGAATGCCTTCTCCCAAACCCGCAGAAGCGATGTTCGGCGGTTTCAGCCAGCGCGAGAAACGCTGTCACCCTACGTTGGTTTGTTGCAAGGCAACAATGGAGCCATTCCAAACTACTACACTCTCGTTCGCCCCCGACTTGAGCAGCGTACGTTCAACCAACAGCTGCAAGCCACCGCGAACGTGCAATCGTTGGACATTCAAACACTAACGACGAGTGCAGATTCTCGACCTCGCCGGGTGCAAACCGGCAAAAGTGCAGGATTCGAGCAGTACCTGAATTATTACCCCACCATGCCCGCGACGATACGTCGCCCCTAGTTGCCGCAACGCGATTGACAACGCCGGGCCAAATGAATCGAACTGTCCCCCTTGAATTACTAGAAGTCAAGTGCTCCGGTCTGTTGATTCGTTAGGAAGTTTCTCCGCCCGGCTTACCAACTAGCCTCACCACCGTCGCGAAAAGCAGTCCCCATGAGTGGTCCGGCACCCCCGCCTAAAGAATTACAATTACACTCTTTACTCTTCTATTAAAGCTGTCAAAATGTATGGAACATAGGAGTTGAGGGGTTGGGGCACATAGCTGCCTTGGCAACGCACTTTCGACATGCAAGCAAGAACACCAAACCAAGAATAGCAAAGAACGGGGAATCCCTGAATTTGACGGGGACGGAGTCCCGGCACCGGGGGAGAAAGCTCTTCGTCTTATGTCGAAGATCCTCGGCTCGTTCGGGTCGCTTTGCTTGATCAAGGGAGTCACCTCAAGCTGGATGACAGCTACCAAAGCAAACGATCAACTCTACGTAGACCCCATTTGCCAGATGATTGCAGCCAAATCTAGTTTTAGTGCGTTCTCTCAGAGCAATTGGCCGTCAATCGATGTCCAAGGAGAGTCGTGTTGGTGGGTGCTTCGCACCAAAAGTCGCCAGGAAAAGGCCGTGGCTACAACTCTGTCAGCCTGGAATATCAACCATTTCCTACCTTTAATCACTGCCCAGCGTTTCCAGGGAAATCGAAAAACAGATGTCGAATTGCCCCTGTTTCCGGGCTACGTTTTCTTGCACGGCAATCGAGACGACACCTTTCAGATAGACCGCACCCGACGGCTAGCCTACATATTGCCCGTCGAAAACCAGCAAAAACTGCACCGTCAGCTGGATAATTTAAGAAAGGCGATCTACTTAGAGGCAAGTTTTGATCCCTATCCCTATCTGTCTCATGGCGTTTGGGCAGAGGTCCAAGCGGGCCCGTATAAGGGGATTCAAGGGAAAGTTGATCGTGAAACTTCGCCAAATAAACTGATCTTGCAGGTCGATTTGCTCCAATCCGCATTGGCCCTAGAGCTCGATGGCTCCTTGCTGGCCATACTGAACGATCAACTCCGCACTGATTCTGTTAGGTAACGGAGGCCATCTGCGGGTGTTCCGAGAGCGAGGACGGTGAGTGCTCAGTCATGCGTTTGCGCCAGCGCGTTGATGTTATCCGTTCTACCTGCCTGCTCCGACAAGTTTAGCGCCTTCCCACCTTTGTCTTGCCCCCGATCCACTTGTTGAATTATGGGCTTTTCTCGTAACCAAATGATCACCCAGTCCAATTCAGCCCCCATGCTAGCTGACGACTCAGCGAAACGCGCGATATGCCTGTGGTCGATTGCCATTGATCCAGTGACGATGTCCGAAGCTGTCGCTCGGGTGCGTTCTTGGGTCACGCGAAGAGAACCGATCTGCCGCTTTGTCGTCACCCCCAATGTGGACCATGTGGTCCAGTTGTATCGGAAACCCGAGTTGCAACCGATGTACAACAACGCCAGCTTAACCGTGGCCGACGGCTGGCCCTTGGTCACCATGTCGCGATTTTATGGCAAGGCGTTGCCGGAGCGGGTGCCCGGCTCGGACTTGCTCCCCGCTGTGTGCGAAGATTTCCGTAGAAGCGGTTCGCCTTTGAGACTATTTTTGCTTGGCGGCCGCTCTGGAGTACCAGAGCGTGCGGCTTCACATATTCAGCTAAGGTGGCCCAATGTCAGGGTGGTGGGATGCAGTAGTCCACCCGGTGGCTTTGAACACGATCATAGTTTTAACCGCGATTTATGCCATCAGATCAACGATGCGCAAACGGATATCCTGGTTGTTGGCCTGGGGAACCCTAAACAAGAACTCTGGATCAATCAGAATCGCGAGCAACTCGAGGTCCCGGTTGCCTTGGCCGTAGGAGCGACTATCGACTTTTTAGCTGGCGAGCAGAAGCGGGCTCCCCCCTGGATTCAGTCGATCAGGTTAGAGTGGCTGCATAGGCTGGCCACCAATCCAAGGCGGTTGGCGAAGCGTTATGCGCTCGATGCGATTTATTTTCCCTGGATCTGCGCGGCCGAGA
Organism: Pirellulaceae bacterium; assembly: GCA_041741715.1. Classification (GTDB taxonomy): domain Bacteria; phylum Planctomycetota; class Planctomycetia; order Pirellulales; family Pirellulaceae; genus Aureliella. The sequence continues at coordinate 40,960 of JBGSJT010000579.1, forward strand.
AATGGCGCCCCAGTGCGGTAAAGATATCGCGCGATGTCGATTCTAGAATTTCGATAGAACGTTAAAGCTTTTGATCACTGCAAGACAATTGAATGGCTCGCGGGGTTTATCGGATAGGATCGCAGCCGTGGTGATTGGCCGCAACGAAGGGCTTCGCCTGCAGTTGTGCTTGGAATCGCTCTCTTCGTCTGTGGCAGTTGTTGTCTACGTAGATTCCGGGTCGCAGGATGGCAGTTTAGCTATAGCTCAGAAGGCAGGTGCTTCGGTCGTTGAATTGGACATGTCGCAACCATTCAGCGCGGCTCGGGCGAGAAACTGCGGGGTGGCGGAATTGCAACGGATGGGTTGTACAGCTGACTACGTTCAGTTTCTCGATGGCGATTGCCGGATTCAAGACGGCTGGTTGGCGGCAGGCTTCCAATTTCTTGAATCCCATCCCGACTATGCGGTTGTCTGCGGCCGCCGAAGAGAGCTTTTCCCTCAAGTCTCGATCTATAATCAACTTTGTGATCTTGAATGGGACACGCCCATTGGAGATACCCTGAGCTGCGGCGGAGACGCCCTGGTGCGTCTGAGTGCGTTCAATCAAGTCGGCGGATTTAATGCCAAAGTGATCGCCGGCGAGGAGCCAGAGCTGTGCGTTCGCCTCCGGAGCAAAGGTTGGACGATCATGCGTTTGGACGCCGACATGACCTGGCACGATGCGGCGATGAACCGTTTTGGCCAGTGGTGGCGGCGAGCCAAGCGAGCAGGCTATGCCTATGCCCAAGGTGCTGCGTTGCATGGCGCCCCTCCCGAACGGCACTGGGTTCGTGAAACAGTTCGCATTTGGCTATGGGCCGGCTTGGTACCGCTTCTCACTCTTCTGCTCGTAGCGTCAGCGGGAATTCCAGGATTGCTGTTGCTGTCACTGTATACCCTGCTCTGGGCCAAAACGTTTTTCAATGCGTTGGGCCAACATAAGAAGTTACGCATCGCCGCTCTATGGGCTACCGCCTGTGTGCTTTGTAAGTTTCCGCAGATGTCGGGCCAGCTACTATTCTGTTTGAGGCAACTGGCTGGAAAGCAAACGGCCCCCATCGAATACAAGACAGCAGGGGCTTAAGTCAAGTCATGCGCATCGCTTACTTGATCAACCAGTACCCGAAGGTCAGTCACAGTTTTATTCGCCGCGAGATCCAGGCGCTCGAACGCTTGGGGGTCGAGGTCTTACGAATCTCGGTCCGTAAGCCAGAGCATTGTCCAGATCCAGCCGATCAAGCCGAAGCGGCGCTCACGCATTTTCTATTATCGCCGCTCGCAATGCTGACAGCCTTCGTTGTTTGCCTGGCCAAGCGACCAACAAGAATCTTGGAGGCAATCGGTGAAACTTATGCGTTATCGCGTCGTGCTGATCGGGGACGCCTGGCGCATGTCGCCTATTTCTTCGAAGCCTGCCAGCTGGCTCGATTGTTAAAGCAACAAACTATCACCCATGTGCATGCGCACTTCGGTACCAATTCAACGACCGTGGCACTCATCACGAAAATACTGGCTGACACGACTTATAGTTTTACGGTCCATGGTCCGGAAGAGTTTGACCGACCTCTGGCACTTAAACTGACTCGCAAGATTGAGGCAGCGGAGTTTGTGGTCGCCATCAGTTCATTCGGTCGCTCCCAACTGATGCGTTGGTGTCCCCACCCGCAATGGTCTAAGCTGCAGGTCATCCGCTGCGGCTTGGATTCTTCGTTTTGGTCCACCCGCGTCGAACGCGGAGCTGGCGAATCGCAAACGCTGCTATGTGTGGGGCGGTTGTGCGAACAGAAAGGTCAGCTGTTGCTGATTGACGCCGTTGCGCAACTAAAAAAGCGAGGCATGGCAGTGCAACTTGTCCTGGCGGGAGACGGTGAGCTGCGAGCCGAAATGGAAGCGAAGATTGTTGCACTCGGTTTGGAGCATGTTGTCGAGATCACCGGTTGGCTGGATGGCGAGCAAGTTAAAGAGCGTTTGCTGCAGTGTCGTGCGATGGTCTTGCCCAGCTTTGCCGAGGGCCTGCCCGTGGTGATCATGGAAGCGTTTGCCCTGCAGCGTCCCGTTGTGACCACTTATGTTGCTGGGATTCCAGAGCTTGTCCGCGATCAAATTAACGGCTGGCTGATACCTGCTGGCTCGCTTGAACATCTTGTTGACGCCCTAATCGCCGTTTTAAACTCGCCAGCAGAGCTGCTGGAAAAATTTGGTGCCAATGCCAGGCTAACCGTACAGGCGAAACACGACGTGGATGAGGAGGCTGGCATTTTGAAAAACAATTTCTCAAGTGTTTTTCTAAAACGCATTACAAAAGCCGTAGAGCTCGCCCCCTTACGCTAACGAATCAACCATGAACCTGCTACTTGCGATCGCGATCGCGCTCTCCATTTTGATCTCGCTACCGCTACTGGTGTTGGCTGGCGAATGCTTTCTGGCATTGCTCCCAGCCAAGAAACGCGTTTTGGGAGAGCGGAAATCCTGCGCCATCTTGATTCCCGCACATAACGAAGAACTGGGCATAGGAGCCACGTTACAAAACATCCTAGAGCAAGTCGTGGTCGGTGATCGTGTGGTTGTCGTCGCCCACAACTGCACCGATCGCACGGCCGAAATCGCGGGCAGTTTTGGAATCGAAGTCGTGCTTAAGCATGAAGCGGACAAGCGAGGCAAGGGATTCGCCTTGGAAGCCGGCATGGATTACCTCAAGCAATCCGTTGAAAACGGCGCTCCAGCACCCGAAGTGGTTGTGATCTTGGATGCAGACTGTCAATTTGCGGGGGAAGGACTTGACGCACTTGTGCGAATTAGTGGTTTCGCAGAACAACCCGTGCAGGCTCAGTACTTAATGCACGCCAGTGAAAACACCCAAACCTTAGGCCGTCTATCTGCATTTGCGTTTTTGACTAAGAATCACATCCGAATGCGAGGGCTCCATCGTATCGGATTAGCCGTTCCATTAACCGGCAGCGGCATGGCCTTTCCCTGGGGGCTAATTAAAGAGCTAAACTTGGGAACTTCTGAGATTGTAGAAGACTTAGACCTTGGCTTAAAACTCGTAATTGCAGGACACGGTCCGCGATACTGCGAAGCGGCGCGGGTGGACAGCTTTTTTCCGACCACTTCGCAAGCTGCCCACGAGCAGCGGACACGTTGGGAACAGGGCTACCTCACTCAAATGGGGAAGAAACTTCCGAAACTAATTCGGGCGGGCCTGTGTGGCAATTGGCAAGCCTGGGCAACAGGCTTGGATCTCTTAGTACCACCACTTTCGCTATTGGTGATGCTTGCGGCGTTCTCAAGTTTGCTTTTGACCGCGTATTTTGCCTACAGCGGCGAGTTGCTTCCGATTACCATCGTGATGGTGAGTTGTACCTTCGCCTCGGCCGCGCTGTTCCTGGCTTGGTTTCGTTTTGGAAGACAGACGCTCGCGTTCGCAGAGATTCTGTGGATTCCGGCATATGCTGGGAAAAAAATCTCGATGTACCTGGCCTTACCGTTTAATGCCCAGCGTGAATGGAAACGCACCGAGCGTGGCAGTCAGACGGTTCCACTCACCTCCCCTAAAGATTGATGTGCCGCCCAACTCGCGGACAAGGAGCGGTCGTTGTGCTAGCAAGCTCGTTTGAATCAGCCCTGCATAACATGACCAGCACACACGTGTCACCCATCCACTGATATCGATAAAGCTTGCATGCCTACTAGTAACAATCAGCTATTAGAATCCTTGATTGGCCCCTGCCGGTTCTTCTATCAGAACTTAAAATTTGCCGCATTTTATGGCTCACGCCGGCTGTTTTGGGTGACATTTCTATCTGTACTGCAAGCAGTAGCGCAGCTGGCCAACGTCGTATCGATCGCGCCAGTGATTGGTCTGGCCACCAATATGCAGATGGCAAGAGACTGGATCAGCTCTCAGCCAGTCCTCAGTTCCCTGAACCAACGATCCGATTACCAGTTGCTTCTACTGACCGTCATGACGTTGCTTGCGATTGCGGCGATCAGTACCGTAGTCAATATTGTTGCTGAGCGGAGTCGCGCACAATTTGCATTTGGATTTTCGTATGAACTACGACGCCGCATCATGCAACAGCTACGTCAGCGACCATTTAGCTACTTCGTCGAGAATAACCCTAGCGCCATCATTGCGATACTTCAGCAATTTGCAGAAATGTACGTTGGTAACGTTTTGCTGCAGCTACTCGAACTCGTTACTCGAATACTGATCGTGGTCTTGCTATCAGGCTTGATTCTGGCCACCAACTGGCAAATTGCCCTGGTAGCGGGAGGGTTCTTGTCACTGACCTACTTAGGAATATTCGTGGGACTGGCAAGAATCCGGGAGGACTTTCGTGAATGCATGTCCACCACCGGAAGTGCCACCACGCTGCAGGCAACGCAATATGTTCAAGGGATTCGCGCCATCCGCTTACAGAGTGCCGAGGAATATTTCCAAAGAGAATACCTGAGGTGCTGTAAAGATCGCGCCACCGTAATGGGGAGGCAAATAAGTGTTAATACGGCTCCAAAATATGCGATGGAGTTTGCCCTTTTCTTGGTGCTGAGTGCCCTCATCCTTTTTACCGCCGGCGAGCCAGAATCATTCTCCAAATACTTGCCCAGCCTCGCGTTAATCGGGTTTGCAACCTATCGCCTTATGCCGATCTTACAGCAGATTTATTTCTGCGTTTCGCAAATCTCATCGAATTCATTCACATTCGATCTGATTCGTGATGAATTGCAGGCCAACTATTCAGCATCTATAGAAATCCCATCCGCGCCGCTCAGCCCGATGGAATTCACGCGAGCCATTCGTATCGAAAACCTGACTTTCCGCTATCGCTCCGCTGAAAGTGATACGCTAAGTGGTATTGATTTAACGATTCAGCGCGGCGAGTGCATTGGGATCTGTGGTAGTTCGGGAGCCGGCAAGTCGACCTTCATCGATGTGCTCCTTGGCCTCCAGGCACCCACTGCGGGCAAAATTATTGTGGACGATACACAGTTAAGTCCCACCAATTTAGCCGATTGGCGCTCAATCGTGGGCTACGTCCCGCAGGACATCTTTTTGATTGATGATACGGTTGCCAGCAACATTGCATTTGGGAAAACGGCGGAAGAGGTCGACATGACTCAGGTCGAGCGTGCAGCGCGGCTTGCTCAAATTCATGAGTTCATTTGCGATTTGCCGTTTGGCTACAACGAACCGGTCGGAGATCGTGGAGCGAAGTTAAGCGGAGGCCAGCGTCAACGCATTGCTCTGGCCAGAGCGCTGTATCACAACCCGAAGATCTTGATCATGGACGAAGCCACGAGTGCTTTAGACAACGCGACCGAAGAGGCATTGATTCAGGCGATTGATTCGCTTAGCGGCAATTTGACGATCATAATGATAGCTCATCGTCTAACGACGCTCAAGAACTGCGATCGCGTCCTGGTTGCGTCTGCTGGCAAACTGTTCGCGTCTGACTCGCCGTCTCCAGTCTTATGATCAATTGCACGGCTTAAAAAGCGAAAGTAAGATACTATGGCTGCTTACGATACTCGTAACGCCTACTGGACCCTATCGTCTAGCGCAATAAAGCTCAACCATCATGTTGCGACTACCTGGGCGAGAAAATGACTGCAGTAACTCGATCTCTCAAGAATGATTCTAGCTGGAACACACCCGACTGGAGTCGAGAGAAGCCGGTTCGCTTTTGGGATCCCGGTCGCAAACTTCTCAAGGCTATACGGGATTATCAGCGATTGCAGAAGCGAGGCATTTTCGGACGATGGTTTTCAAAGCCATGTGTACTCCGATATCGCTTCTGGTCCGTAGTTACCGGTGCAGACATCCCACTTAACTGTAAAATTGAAGGGGGGCTCTTGCTGCCCCACCCAAACGGAGTCGTGCTTCACCCGAACGCTGAGATTGGCCCCAACTGCTTAATTTTTCAACAAGTAACCATCTCGGAGAAGGCAATTCTGGGGGCTCATGTTGATGTAGGTGCTGGAGCAAAAATTCTCGGACCATTACGCATTGGAGACCATGCTCGCATAGGTGCAAACGCCGTTGTCTTGGACGATGTTCCAGCAGGCGCGACTGTAGTTGGCATACCAGCGCGAGTGACCGTGAACACGAGTCTCTAAATTGAAGATGCAGTTAATAGGCCTCTTTGTTAAATAAGAAATGCTACGCAAATTATTGTGGCTAAACTAGAAGTCTGTCATCGGCAATGGAGGGCCACTCTTAACACACATGCAAGTGCAATGCCTTTTAACTCGATCATGTCGGAGCTAACTCGGTATATCCGTTTAGAAACACCATGAATTCTTGCATGCGGCTCGGAATTTTTATACCAGAGTTTCCCGCCCAAACTCACGCTTTCTTCTGGCGCGAAATGCGCGCCATTGAGGGGATGGGCGCTTCAGTATTTATCGTCTCGACAAAATCCCCTAAAGACGGTTCGTGCAAACACGAATTTGTTGACGAAGCAAGCGAACGAACAAAATATGTTTTCCCACCAACGTTCGCAGGTGTACTGCATGGTCTTCTTTCGAGCATACTGAACCTCTATCGAATTGCTTATTATATTATCGGACTAAAGGAAAGCAGTTTCAGCGAACGTCTCAAAGTGGCAGGAATGGTTTTCTGCGCGCTAGAACTTGTCGCCTACGCTCGCCGTTCCAAATTGGAACATGTACATGTACATTCATGTGCCCACGCAGCACATATTGTGGCAATGGCTTATCTGCTGGGAGGCCCTCCATACAGTCTCCATCTACATGGTGATCTACCCGTTTACGGCAAAGACCACTCCTCAAAAATGCAGCATGCAACTTTTGTTGCCGCCGCCGCAGCGCCAATGGAACGACAGGTAGTTGACATCGTTGGTTTGCCAGAAGATCGGGTGTGTACGTGCTGGATGGGGGTTGACACCGATCGGCTGGTTCCGCCACCAAATAGAAGACCAAGTAATACCCTGAGGTTAGTGACGGTCGCACGGTTAAATCGGACAAAAGGACATGAAAGTGTACTTCGCGCAATGGCGCAACTTGTCCAAGAAGGTCAAGACATCAAATATGCGATTGTTGGAACTGGGCCATACGAGTCGGAACTTAAGGGAATCGTTATCGAATTAGGGTTAGAAGATCGAGTCGAATTCACGGGTACGCTCGGAGAAGCTGAAGTAATGGCGGTGTTGTATCGATCAGACGTCTTCGTGCTCGCAAGTGTCGGTCTGGGCGAAGCTTCCCCAGTAGCCGTAATGGAAGCGATGTCGACTGGTATGCCCGTGATTTGCTCTCTGATTGGCGGCACGGCACAGATGATTACCAACGGGGCCGACGGTTTCCTGGTCGCGCAGCATGATGTTGACGGAATAGCCACACATCTTAGATCACTTGCGACTAGCGAATCGCTGAGAACTCGGCTCGGAACTGCTGCTCGTCTACGTGCAGTAGATACCTTTGATGTAAGACGCACGTCCGCAAAGCTAATCAAGCAAATCGAAACACACAGTCCCCTTTGACACCTTAGCAGCATTTTAGTTAAAGGCTTTCAATCTTCTCTTCGATAGGCTTGCTTCAATTGAACAAAGAATGCCATTGCCCTCCCCTGAAACAACTTTTCAAAACACCGCATGCAAAATCCTAAACGAATCCGGCCTTTACTTATCGCGGAGGCTGCCAACCCCGAGTGGACGAGCGTGCCGCTGGTAGGATGGTCGCATAGTCGGGCTATTCAAAGTCTCACCGGTGGTCACATCGTGACACAGATTCGTAATCAAGCAGCCTTCGAGCGAGCAGGCGTCGATCCCTCAGACTACACCACAATCGATTCGGAATCCATCGCAAAGCCGCTTTATCGCTTTGCAGAGGTTTTGCGCGGCGGTTCGAACAAGGGTTGGACAACCGTTGCAGCGGTGCAGACCGTGTCCTACCGATACTTTGAACATCTCGTCTGGCAGAAATTTGAGAAGCGATTACGAAGTGGCGAGTTTGACATCGTGCATCGCATTACTCCGTTAAGCCCTACGACGCCGAGCTCGATCGCAGCAAAGCTTGCCAAACTCGGGATCCCCTTCATCATCGGACCACTCAACGGAGGTTTGCCTTGGCCGCGGGAGTTTAATGCAGCACGCCGTCGCGAACGGGAGTGGCTGAGCTATATTCGTGGTGCCTACAAACTTTTGCCGGGCTACCGATCAACTCGACGCAATGCCGCAGCGATAATTTGCGGATCTATCGCAACGCTGGACCAAATGCCAAAATGGTGTCGTGATAAGTGCGTGTACATGCCAGAGAACGCGATCGATCCTGCGCGATTTCCGGAGCCCAAAGCCAAACTGGCGATGCACCCAATGCGGGTCGCATTCGTTGGCAGGCTGGTACCCTATAAAGGGGCGGATATGCTGCTTGAGGCGGCGGCACCACTGATAAAGACTGGGTTGGTAACAGTGGACATCATTGGCGATGGTCCTGAGTTGCTGCGGTTGCAGGAGATTGTGCAACGTGAGGGTATCGAGGCGGGAGTGGATTTTGCAGGCTGGGTACCCCATGAAAAACTGCATGAACGACTGGAGAAAGCGCATGTGCTTGGGTTTCCGAGTATACGAGAATTTGGCGGAGCTATAGTTCTCGAAGCTATGGCGTTGCGCCTTGTTCCGATCGTAATCAACTACGGTGGTCCTGGCGAATTGCTGTCCACCGATTCTGGTATTGCAATCCCCATCGGCAATCGCGAGTGCATAGTACGTGATTTTCGCGCAGCCTTGACGGGTTTGTGCGGCGACTGGCACCGAATCGACAACATGGCCACAAATGCGCGCAATCGAGTGATCTCGCAGTTCACCTGGCAGACAAAAGCTGCTTCTGTGTTGGAGCTATATCAGCGTGTCAGGCGCTAAAACACAACGCCAACTGTCATGAATGAAAACAGGAAACATCTAACATGATCGTCAGGGTGCGAATAGTCCTGCCTGAATCAGTCCGATAGACAATACGAACTCCATCAGGCAACGACACTCCTTAATGCACAAGCATTCCACTTCATACACTTGTTCGATAATACATATCAGGATTGATTGCTACCCGTCACTGAAGATTCTTCGCGGCATGGCCTCGACATGGCCCTTACCAATATCTCGACCACTGCCTTCTTTTGCATGCCGCGCAACTGTTCAACTTTCAGCCATTGTGGTAAACCATCTGTACGGCAGTACCGCTCTTTGCTCCAGCGGCTATTCTGTCCTAAATTGTTTGCATTTCGGTATCAGCTAGATATTCTTGGGACTCTGCTCTGTCTACGGTTAAGTCCATACACAGACATAGAATGACATCAAGAACCTACCGCTCGCAATATAAAAATGAAGGATCAACAATGCGGTTGGCCATAATGACTTTTGTCTATGAGGCGGATCGAAACATCGCTTTTGATCTACTTGATTCTCTTTTGCGTTCGTGCTCGGGTGCCGAGATAGATCTGTACTTCACCGATGATGGATCTCCATCGAATTTAGGTCGGAAGATTCTTTCATGGTGCGATGACGTTGGGATCAAGGCGACGTGCCTCAGAGATGAAGAGACTATTGGTTTCCGAGGTGCCGTATATCGAACTGTCCGTCTACTGAAGACGATTGCAGATCAAGACAAGTCTTACGATCTCATTATTAGGATTGACACGGATGCCCTTGTCATTCGCCCTGGTCTCGGGGACCTAATGCAGCACACATGTAACGATCGTTTCGCCTTGTACGGGGTTCTTCAGGACATGCGCCGAAAAGACCGGCTTGGATTTATCCTTGATTTACTCCCGTTTGGACTAAAGCGACGTATTGATCGCAGCGGCAGGATTGGAAGATCCTACACCCTTTCCCGGTATCGCCCTGTCTGGTGGTGGAGAATTGGAATTATGGGGCTTCTCCGCGGATTCCGATTCAAATTTGTGCAGGGATCGTGCTATTTCCTAGGTGGTGGCGTACCCAAAAAACTCAAGATGCTGGGATATTTAGATTGCTTTAATCAGAAGCGAATTGGGCTAATCACAAGTGAAGAAGATGTCATCGTATCGCTTATGTGCAGCGCTGCTGGCATTAGAGTTCAAGAGATGGATTGCACGGACCCAAGTTGGAAGGATGTGAATTCCATTGGAGACGAAGTGCTATCGCGCGATCCTGCCCTACTGCCTTACGTGATCCATCCGCTGAAGGCAACTCCTGAGCACGAAGAACTCAGAGAAAAAATTAAGCGAACTCTTCCCTTCTTCAAGGAGTAGAGTAACTACATTTACCTCTTAGGCAAATCCCCACTTTGCGTCAAATGAGCAGCCTGTTCGAGTTGCAATACCTAGGCTTATAGACGAAGATTGTCTGGTGCTTCGTTACACTTCGAACCTCTTCCGGACAATCACCCCGCGTGTCCGAAGTTCAGTTCGATCCGTTGATTCGATTGTAGCTTGTTTTAGAGAGCAAAAAGGAGACCCGTCGGCATATTTATCGTCGGCGCATGGTCGGTAACAGGCTAGCAGGGCCAACGCATACTATAGCAAGGGAATTCCTAGTACTTTTGCAAGATAGTCGAGGTTCCATCCAGCAACTCGACGTCGCATAGCGATACTGTACTTGTCTTTTTGCTGCTTGAGCATACTCAGGCTAAAGCGTTTG
>JBGSJT010000580.1:0-4525 GCA_041741715.1 Pirellulaceae bacterium
GCCAGCTCGCAACCCCTCCGCTCTCCAGCGTGATCCCTGACGCAGAAGGGGCTGGCTACACAGCAGCCGAGCAACTCGATGCCATCATGTCTGGCCGAAAGATCAAGCCCGTAGGTACTTTCCTGCCGCCTTTGGGAATCGCAACTCGCCAGTCCACCGACACGCTTGCCATCGAAGATCAACACGTAACGAAGGCGGCGCGTTTTATCCTGGCTCATTCCTGGGAAGGAATCCAGGTTGCGGATGTGGTCAAGCAAACGAACCTAACCCGGCGAGCTCTCGAGACGCGATTCAAACGGGCGCTCGGCAAAACACCGCACGCACTGATCACGGCGACACGGTTGGCTCAAGCGGAAAGACTACTTCGAGAAACCAACCTCACACTGGATCGAATCGCAAACCGCTGTGGTCTAGAGTACGCAGAATACTTGATTGTTCTGTTTCGAAAACACCGTAACATGACACCCGGCGAATATCGACAACAACATCGGCAAAAGTTGTGATCGCTTCCTTTGTGCGTTCGGCCACGGTCATGGTCTCCAAATGAACGCCAGTTCCGCTCGTGTTTTCATCTGTCCCAAGTCAATTGGCGACTGATACTCGCGAGCCAATTTCAAACGGTCATAACGGATGGCAGTTGCGGAAGTACCAATTCGGCTTTAACTGAATCCTTGCCGCTTTATCCAATTTCAGGCAATTGACACAGCACGACACCACAGATTTGGCAGATCAGCTCAAAGCTCTTCCTTGGCTCCTAAGTGGGCCCGTGTCGCTAGAGAGTCAAATTTTTTCACGCAACGCCTCTCGAACGCCGCTACACAGGGTGCCATGGGCCTCAAAGCGGATCGACGCACGCGGCGAGCCGTGTGCTGCTCACCCCCGGCACCACTCTCAGGCTTCGCGATCGACATCGCAGGGCAAATCGCGGCGGCGTGGTGTTAATTCCATTGCAGTCCGCTTCGCCAGCGAGAGTAGGCTAGCCCGCTGACTGAAGTTTTACACCCTTAGACCCGATTTCAGATGCACCATGTTGGTATACGAACATTCTCTGGTGCATGTTTTGCACCACCGGCTAAGACTGTCTTAGCTGATACTCACTGCACCGGAGATTGTTGCCAACCAATATGCAAATCTAAGAGCAAGTGCGACACATGAGACGAACCGGAGATGTCGGCTCTGCAATTTGCTGGGGTCGTCAGTGAGCACCACCGTGCAACTGATTGTCCATTCAGATTTTTGGCGGATCTACCCAACAGCATTCAAGAGACAGAAATCAGACAACGTTTCGAACGATTACTCGCTTTGGCAGCCTAGCGAACGCCACCATGAAACCAAGTGCCCTAAAGTGCAGATGACAAGCTAAAGTGATTGAAAATCGGGGTAAAGCAAAACTGTCGACGCGTGGAGTGTGAAAGCCTGGACCCATGCCCCAGCAGGTGGTGATCGCTGAGTTAATACGGCGAACGACATCCATTCTTGGGCGAATTTGTTTTGGGGTAATTGAAGTCGCAAGCACGGTTCAAAGCGTTTGTTACGCGCGCCTTACAGACGATTGACGAGGAAAGACTACGAGGGGGCTGCATCGAAGACACTGATCAAGGCGGCCTGCTTGACGTCCGGAAAAAGGTGCCGGTACCGACGTCTCATGGAATCCGTCGAGTGCCCAACAAAGGAGTCGATAATTCGTTGATCGATGCCCGCGCAGCCGCGCAAGACCAAAGCAAAGCCAACGTGTCACTTGTCCTGTCAGTTGCCGAGCGGGCAAAAAAAAACGGAACGTTCGTCTTAAGACAAAAACCCCCTGATTTACGGGATGCGGTCGAGAGGACTTGAACCTCCAAGGGGTTGCCCCCACTAGGCCCTCAAGCTGATACGAACGCATTGGGTTAGTGTTGCTAAAACGAGCTAACTAAGTTGGCTATGGTCAGTTAAACGTCAGCTGACGTTGTGACCATATTGTAGTGATTTAGTGCCCATGTTGGCAACATCGTCACTTGTTTTGACTCACAAAATTTCGGCTAGGTTTTAACTCGCAAAAGATAGTTGCGGACGCCTAGCCGAGTTTTCATCACTCAGGCGGAGACTCGCTACTCCTAAAATTATAGGCAACTCTCGATTTTGATTTTGTCAACGTTTTGGCAATAGACCTTCGTTTAAGTAACGGTCTAGCTCTTCCCTGCTAATACGCCAGTTCTGTGCGCGGCCACGTCCGCTCGGTGCCTTGTGTGCATCGATTCGGCCATCGCGGCACCAATTGCAAACCGTCCATTTTGCTCGATGCACCATGGTCGCAAATTCCTCTGTTGTAAAATCAGTGCGGTCAACAGAAGGTAACGACGGCCGATCTGCGTGCTGATAGCTCAGCATGTCAAACAGTTCAGCAAACTTGTAATCCACGTACTTGATTAAGTCTTCCACGAGATTCCCCCATTCATTCGCTTGTTAAGTTCTTGCATTCACAATGAAATCACACATCGCTCTGTGACTAGTCGACATTGGGAGTCAGCACTTCCAAACACGTCGGCGGCGGTATCATTTCGAAAATGCAACACGTAGCAACCCATCTGCAACCCAGCCCCAGTACGCGTGGTATATCCTGGAAGCAATGGCGACTCCTGTGCCATTGTGGTTGGCATTGCGTGGCAGTATATAGCCATTGTGCCCTCCAAATGAATTTTGAATTTTTCTGATATTTTTCGTTCGAAAACTTGCCTGGAGGTGCCATTGGTAGTTCGTTGGACCTTTCATACGCCATCAGTTTTTCTGCTCGCATTGCCATCGCATTGCCAAACCTTGATTCCAACAAAGCACGCATTGGATAGACGAAATCAACTCAGAATCGATTGAGTTTGATAACGCTCGGTCAGTGTCGTGACCATGGAAAGGAGTGGAGTAGCGACTCTCGCAAGGGCCAGCATCCATGCCGCCGTCGCGCAAGCCATTCACGCCAATCATGCAGTAGCCAGGGAAAACATCCTTGAATTTCCCAGGAATTTATTGGAACCGCCTAATCGCGATCCGGGTTGTCGATCAGGTAGTCGTCGGCATCAACAACTTCTTCTTCTTCGTTGACGAACGCAATCAAACCCTTGTGGTCATGGAGTTCAACGCCTCCATTGATCTCTTGGCTGTGAAATTCGTCAGGCATTCTGGCCTGATCGTCATCAATACGCTGCTCCCAAAGGTCGCGCCGGTAAATCCTGATTGCGTGTGCCACATCTTTCACCATCTCGTCACTCGTTCCCTTCGCTGTGTTAGCAACACAGCCCCTTCAATAGTTCGACGGCAAAGCCGCGAAAGAAGATCGCTGAAAACCCGGTCGTCGTTGCGGACAACTGGTAAGCGAGAGGCAATCGCATTGAGGGTCAACAAAATCGGATGTGGATAAATCAATATCTGTTACGCGCTAAATGTGACCGGATTTTGCGGCATATTCCTTGATGGGATTGGCATAGCTGTCAGCGGTCGCCTTGGGGCGATTGCCTGTGCCAGTTCTGGCTATTTATCAGGGAGTTTGACGTGTCACACGTCGTGGAGATTCAAACGCAAGTGCGTGATCCGGTTGCGATTCGATCAGCTTGCTCGCGGTTGAAATTGACGGAGCCGCACTTCGGGGAGGCTCGGATGTTTTCGGGCTCGAAGACGGGCTGGGTCGTTCAGCTTGAGAGGTGGCGGTACCCGGTGGTTTGCGATTGCAACACTGGTCGCGTCGAGTTCGATAATTACGAAGGCCATTGGGGTGATCGGGCTCGGCTCGACCAATTCTTGCAAGCCTATGCGGTCGAGCGTGCCACGATCGAGGCTCGCCGCAATGGTCACTCGGTCACGGAGCAGAAGCTCGACAATGGATGTGTAAAGCTCACCATCCGCGTCGGAGGTGCCGCGTGATCAAGATCATTGAAGTCCTCGTGACTCCAACGGGCGAGACACGAGTTGAAACTAAGGGCTTCTCCGGTGCTGAGTGCCGCGATGCCAGCGCATTCATCGAGAAAGCTCTGGGAACTCGCGCGAGTGAAACACTGACCGCTGAGTACCATCACCAGCAATCGCGTCAGACAAACACGGAACAGGCTTAACCGCCCGATTGCCGAGCGTGGTCGATCAGTTTTGCGATCGTTTGCGTCAGCAGGTTATGCCCACCGAACTCCATACCGAGCTTTTGGATTTTGTCGGTGACAATCTGATGCTTTGGCTGTTTCGGCTCGCCGGTGATCCGGCTATTGCTTCCGGAGAGGGCTTTGGCGATGTTCGCGACTTCGAGTTCGGAGACGTATCGGTCATAGCAACTGAACGCTTGGCCGTTGATCTCGTCTGCGGTCAATAAGATCCCAACAGCCTTCGCTACGTCGGCAGCGTGGACTTCTTTGCCACCACGCGAGCACTCAACGGCTTCCCCACGGACGACTGCTGATACTAGCTCGTACCACTTGCTTTGCTCAGGTGGTCGGGCAACACCGTAGACGCCCGTTGGTCGTAACGCACAGATTTGGTAGCCCTGTCCGAGTCCGTAACTATGAACGAACTT
>JBGSJT010000581.1:0-6717 GCA_041741715.1 Pirellulaceae bacterium
TCGAATCGTCCACAGCGAAGTTTCTCGCGGCAAAGACATTCGCCGTCGCGGGCGCGTCGCGAGACCGGTCCAAGTATGGCAACAAAGTCTTCCAAGCCCTCGTCGCATCCGGCCGCACCGTATATCCGCTAAATCCCTCAGTACCCGAAGTCGAAGGACACCCTGCCTACGCCACGATCGCCGATCTTCCGGAAGTCCCTGAATCGCTTTCGATCGTCACGCCGCCTCACATCACGCGCGAAGTCATCCAACAAGCCATCGCTGCCGGTGTCCAGAACATCTGGATGCAACCCGGAGCAGAAGACTCGCAAGGCAGCAAGCTAGCTCGCGAAGCAGGACTCAACGTCATTGATGACGGAAGCTGCGTCTTGGTGCTATTGGCGGTTGAGGGAAGATAGCTCGCGACTAGTCCGATCACGGCTTCGCTTTGTACGGCGCGTAACCATAATATTTCGGTTGCGTGTCGAGACGCACGTGCAGCCACGCCACTCCCATTCCAGCCGTACTGAGCCAGACCGGAAACTCCGTCAATCTCCGATCACTCATTCGCTCATCCAACGCTTTTCCAACTGCTTGCCAAAACGCATGCACTTGACTAGTCGGCGCGCGTCGCACAAATGCCGCCAGATGCGCATAAACAGAGTGGTCGGACACGTCGGTCCTCGGGCAGGGAACAACCAACGGCGCGTCGCCACGCAGGTTGGGAAAGGTTACCACATCGCCATCGTCAAAATATTGACTAAAGGTGGATACATCAAAATGACGCTCGAGTCTCGGATAGTCGAGAAGTACAAATTCGAACGCGCGCTCCGCCGTGGCCGACGTGACTGCCGGCACCTCCCAACGATAGGCAACATAGGGAATGTCGACCAACAAGTTGATAAAGAAGGTCCGAAACTCTTCGCACTGTTGCCAACGCTGAATGACCACTCGATAACTAAGCGATTGGCCCGCCTCTCGCAGTGCAAACTTGGTAATCCGTCCTCCGGACTCAGTAGTAGTTTGAGTTTCAAGCATGCCGCTGCACAGTGAGTTTTTTGTGTTTGATGACAAGCTAGTCAGATGCCTCTACAATCGAAGCTGCAAACAGTCTATTAAACACCGACGCAACCGGTAAGTCGATCAATGGATTCGTATGAACCTTCATTCAAAACTGCCAGTCGTCGTATTCGTATGGCTTCTACTCCAGAGCCATTTCGCTCCGCTCCATGATGCGTTAGCTCAGGAAGTCGAAAAGACTGCTGCAGAAGCCGAAGTTGCCCGCGGCGAGAACTATGCTGTTTACGCATACCACAAGACTGAACTACAGGACTACCTTCTTGGTTCAACCACCAGCCACCAAAGGGAAGACTATAAAGCCTACGTGATTGTTGACGGTCAGTCTATGTTTACGCCGGAAGGTCTGTTGGACCCGCACAAGTTGGATTGGGACAAGTTGTCGAGCGAATTGCGCAAGTTGCGAGTCGACAAGCAGAGCGTGGCTGAGTTTCATGTAACAGATTGTGGACCGAATGATTCCAATATACTGACTTGGCTGCTAGAGGGGTTCGGACGCAGTCGTTGTGGGTTCAACCACGTCTACTGGCGCAGTAGTACACAGCGCGGCGATTTTTGGTCGCGTATCGATCTGAGCCAGGGCTTGGCACGCTCTGGAAATACGGGCGATGAAGCAGCCATCGGGAACGAGCTGGTGCAAGTTTTTCCAGTGCAAACATTCTTCAGCCGTTTCCACAGTGGAAACGCGGATTGCGTTGTTCGCATTGTTCCTCAGTTGCTCCAACAGCAGCAAGTAGAACTGAGAGGTGCGATTCGCGCTTCGATGCAAAAGTTTGTTCCCATGGTTGAGGGCATCAGTAAAAAGAAGCTTCTATTGCTAGTGAACTACCACGAAGACGCCCGTGAAACCGTCGATTGGCTTCGAGAGGAAGGTTTTGCGCAGTTGGCTGATAAACTCGGCTATGAAGAAGTTACCGGCCATTTCGCAGAATACTCTTTCCCTATCAAAAACGGCAATTAGCCCGATTCATTGGCACTAAAGTTTCAAGCACACAACTTAAAAACTAGAAATTCTGGAATGTCCGAACAGAAGGAAAGAACACAGAACGACGAACCAAGGCTTCCCGCCTGCCCTGTTTGTGGCGGATCGTTGATTGAGATCCGCGCTAAGCTTCAGTGCTCCCGCTGCCACACCATTTGCGAAACTTGCTGTGAAGGTGGCCGCGGATAGTCAGCCAACTTGTCGCGCTACGACGCTTGCAGCAGCGACAAAGGCCGAACAACCTTCTCCGGACTCGGCGACTGAAGCTGGTTCTGGTTTAACTCACCACGCAGAATCTTTACGTCCGCTGGGGCAACGAGACCGAGCGTAATCCGGTTGCCTTGGATTCGCACAACTTCCACAGTGATGTTGCCGTCGATAACCAGCTTCTCACCCACTTTGCGACTTAGAACTAGCATTTGATTCTTCCTTGAGTTCGATTTCTGCGGCGAATTCTCGTTGGTCTGCCGCGTCCCAACACATTTACTATCAGCCAGGGCTGTGACAACTTTGGTCACGGCTAACTCAAATATTTGCAGAAACTTAGTTTTTTTTGAAAGTCGTAGCACCCCCTCGAGCTCGCGTAAGCAGGGGCAGCCCCAGGGATCGCCAAGGACGAAGGGATTTCCCTCTCTAGTCACGCCGAATCGCGATTAGATCTCGGAGCACGTCAATTGACCGCGGTCGCTGGCTGACAGATTTGATTAGACAGTGCTGAATGAGCGGGTGTAGCCAATCGTGATCGTTGCTGGGCATTGCGATTGTTGACTCATCAAGCATTGACTTCCAAAATTCAGTTTGCGATGAACCCGCGTAAATTGATCGACCGAAGGCGTACCAGTATGCGATGGCTCCGAGTGCAAAGAAGTCGGTTGCCGGTCCGATGACGCCGAACGACGATGAAAGTTGCTCGGGAGCAAGAAAGCCGAACGTGCCCGCTGCTAAAGCAGGTCTGTCCGTTGGGGACTCATAATCCGAGTGTCGGGGAGGAACGGATGCGTGAGGTCCAACTCGGTAGCTTTGCGAGAAGCCGAAGTCGGACAGATAGGCTTGATTCGATCTGTCGATAAGAATGTTGTTGGGAGTAAGATCGCCGTGAATGATGCGTTGCTGATGGATGGCATTCAATGCGTCGCAAATTTCTTGAAGCCAATCGCGAAATTGTTCAGGGCAGCAGCCTAGCATCTGACTCAATGGCTGGCCATCGATAAACTGCTGGACAATGAATGGACCACCATGGGGAGAGGTTCCCCAGCCTAAATATCGAACGACGTTTGGGTGACTAACTTTCGAAGCCTGGTCGACTTCGCGCAAGAACATCGATCGCAATTCTAAATTCTGCCAAAATTCGCGTTTTAGAAACTTTACCGCAATCGCAGAGCCATCGTTTTGGGTTACTGCCTCATAGACTTTGCCAAATGCACCTTGGCCGATCATGCGTCTCAAGATGAATTGACCGTAAGTCCATCGCGGTAGCGTTGTAGGCTCGTGGCTGTGAGGGACTCCTGGACCGATGGAATCGGCTGGATCTGCGGCTTGGCGAGTCGCTTCGCTGAGTCGACTGCGAATGACTTCAAGGCAACGACGAATCGTCCGTTTAGAGACGCTAAGTTCCGTGGCTATTTCTTGCTGTGTACGTCCGTCGAGCATCGCTCCTAAAACAGCAACAGAGCGATCGTCTTGAGAGTCGAGAAGCTCTTCTAGAAGTTCCTGCAACTGATCGGCAGCTTCGCATCTGGGCTCGAATTGCTGAAAGAGGCTTTCATCGAAGGGTACACGAGCGAGATGGCCGCCACGCTTCATCGTTTTCTCGCGTTCGATGGCTCGCAGCATCTTTCGTTTGGCGAAGGTGGCCAACAGACTCCAGACCGAGTGAATGCGGCTGGCTCTAAGTTTACTGGTTGCGACGCCCCGAAAGAAGCTGCCCATCGCCGATTGGACTACCTCTTCGGGGGCAACCGCTTGCTGGTAGCGCCGATTTAGTCGGCTGGCAACCAAAGCGACCAGCCGTGCGGAGTAACGGTCCGCTAACACGTTCGCTGCCTGCGAATCCCCCAACTTCCAACGAGCTATTAATTCTTGGCTTGATAGGTTTGATAGTTCGATTTCGGGAGTTTCAGGAAATTCTGAAAAAGTCATGTCCGCTCAATACCTGCGTTTCGCACTACCACCATGACGACGCTCGTTGTAGAGGCAAAGACCATGCAAGCGAGTCGGGTTCGTCCGAGATGGTTTCATGATACACGCAGGACCAAGCTTTATAATGGAGATTTTGACATGGCAATGGTAGTGACTGAACCGTGTGTGAATTGCAAGGACAAATCATGCACCAAGGTCTGCCCAGTGGAATGTTTCCACGAAGGCCCAGACATGCTGGTGATAGATCCTGACGAGTGCATTGATTGCGGAGCTTGCGTACCGGAATGTCCGGTGGAAGCAATCTTCTACCAGGACGACGTACCCAAAGAATGGGTTCATTACATCCAGCTAAATCGCGAAAGAACGAAGATATATCCATCGGCCTACTGACGCATGCAGGCTGTCGCGCAGAACGTTGACTTCCGAGTCAACAAACTGCGTGAACGCTGGTGTCAATAGCTTGGAGATAGTCTTGCATAGCGATCCGTTGTTCGGAAGAGCTGAGATCTTTTTCACACGAAATGCACTTGTGTAATCACTTAGACGCAGTTGACAACGGACTAACGCACCGGAAGCCCAGGCAGCGACCGCGGGCTGTTGGGTTCCGTCCACGTCGGTAGGTTGGTCGGCACAGTTGAATCGGACCAACCCAGCTTCCGCCTCTTTCACTGCGAATGGCAGTCTGTTGCCTATTTGCCGGGTCCGGTCCCATGGCTTCTGGCGTTCTGTAGAAATTCGGATCGAACCAATCACTACACCACTGCCAAACCGTGCCACTCATGTGTCGCAAACCGAATTTCGATACGCCAAGCCGCTGGTGGACATCGACGATCGGCAGCACACCGTCCGGGTACGTCGCGCCGCGTTGGTGTAGACCAGCCTGGATCAACGGCGGATCGCCAAAAGCTCCTTCCGCTGCATACTCCCATTGAGCCTCGGTCGGTAGAAAGCCATCATGAGTTTGGAACTCACTCCATTCGTATCCATTAGCCCACAATGAATATGCATTGGCGGCAAACCACGAAACCATGACAACTGGTTGCATTTGTACAGACGTCTTTGGAATCCAACGATCGGAGCTATACCCAAACTGCATATGGGTTTGACGATCATCAACAGCTGCTAGGCCGACGAGAGCTTGGACTTCTTGGGATGTTGCATCAATAGAATTGAGAAAGCGGCAGAATGCGATGACCGATACTGGCTCAATGTCGAGCAAGAAAGATGATAACGTAACACGGTGAATTGGCTTTTCGTCTTCATTCGTGTTTTTCTCATCGGATCCGATTGGCACTTCGGCGGAGGGAATTTGCACACACACCATCCCATCGCTTCTTCGGCGGAACATTTGATAGGCGTTATCCGACTTGATCGCATCCAGCAACTTGCCATTTAGGCCAAGTTCGCCCAACCATTGACCGCCAAGCTGACTGAATTCTCGCTCAGGCTCGGTCGGAATCGCTGTATTTGACTTACGCCAACCAGCCCGTGCCGGTGAACCAGTGCCTTGATTGAGGAACGCGAATTCTGCAAGGTCACAGATTCGAAACGGAGCTCGAGTGAAAATCAATTTACCGACTGGCGTGGATGGCGTCTCGGGAATCGTCACTCCAAACTCGTCTTCGGTTTCCATGATCAGTTCAATCATGTCGAGACTATCGCAGTTGAGGTCTTCAACAATCCGGCTTTCCGGTCTTACTTCAGCAAGATCCAGGCCGAGTTGTTCGGCGGTGATGACGCAAAGCCTTTGCGTCAACTGATCCAGATCGAGCCATGGTTTCTTGTCATTCATAGTTCATCGAAGCAGCGTGTTGTATGCGAAGGGCAAACGATTATAACCGGCATGCTCGCTTCGACGATTTGTCTATCCGCAATGTCGTCCTTGAAAAAATCCGCTGAATTGGTGACTAAAAGAATTTCTCGATATTCCCAAGCGTCCAGAGTTGATTGACCAATTAATGACAGACCGTGCCAAGTTGAATCAGGAAGGATATAATGGCTGCGATGCTTTTGCAGGCGAAGCCAAGCCCGTCGAGTCGATTATTGGGAACGGTACAATATGGCAGAAGCAGAAAGAATTCCCAGGCCGCAAGCCTGGCGTTTCCAAGTTCAGGGTGCACCAAATGAAAGCTGAAATGCTCAAAAGACTGGTTCGAGCCATAGCGATGGGATCACAGGACGATCTCGATCGACTAGCGGACTCGATCGTCGAGACAGAGCGCAATAGCGGTCATTCGCGGCTTGCCAGCGAATTGGAATCGATCCTTGACGACAAGCAAAAGAAGAAACGGTCAAATCGAGGTGGCATTGACTCGAATCGAAGCATTCGAGAATTGCCAATCAGTCGTCGGCATCAGGAGATGCTCGTTACGTTCATCGCTCACGATGCACTCGAACATCACATTGTGCTGAGGCGGGATATCGATGAGCGATTCGAACGAATTGAAAAGGAATTTGCAGCACGCGAAAGGTTGTCTGCCTACGGACTGAACCCGCGAAAGAAAGTGCTGCTGTACGGACCACCCGGATGCGGCAAAACT
>JBGSJT010000582.1:0-8970 GCA_041741715.1 Pirellulaceae bacterium
TCCCCACCGAATGCCGCACCAAGCCAGGCTAACGCCAGCCAACAGGGGCACCAAAATCTTTCGCTTTAGTCTCATTCTACTTTTTCAAATTTAACCTAAGTAAGGATTCTGTGAGCAAGAAATTGTCACTTGAATCCGTCAGGAGCAGAGCATGTTTCGCTATTTCTTAATTGGTTTGTTCACGCTCGTTTTGTTCGCCATGGTTGGAATAACTACCTACGCTTCCATGGATCGAAGCGTTCTAAACGTTGGCTCACAATTGACGTCCGATCCCTGGTTTCTGGCCACGCTTGCGGACGCCTATTTTGGATTCCTGACCTTCTATGTCTGGGTTGCCTATAAAGAAGTAGGCTTGGTCAAAAAGCTCGTGTGGTTTGTCCTCATCATGACACTAGGGAACATTGCCATGGCATCCTACCTGCTATGGCAACTCTGGCGAATGGATCAATTTGCAACTCCAACCAATCTACTTTTGCGCACCAACACACACACTTTGGCTGGTCGAGGCGAAATCTAAGTTTCTCTTAAAAGCTCACGTTTTGATGATTGCCGAAGGACGATTTCCGCCTAGTGTATGAACAATGCTATCTCCGCGACCGGGCATCTCAGGAGCAGAGGTGTAAAAAACTCCTAGAAGTCGCCGAAAAAACCAGATTCCACAATTTCGACACTTTTCAGGACGCAAGTCGCCATGCACTCAACTCATAACGATGAACAAGACGTGCTCCAGTGCATGGAGATTCGAGGAGGTCATGGTGCATCGTCTAACTTCTATAGGAGGCCAGGTCTCGACGTTTCGATATGGAGTCAGACTCGGCGAGCTGCCGAGTTGGAGGGTGGCGACATGCACTACATCACTTCTTGCGCTTCAGGGCGGATTACGCGCATGCTCATGGCTGATGTGGGTGGTATCGACAATTTGTTCGCCGACGCAGCACGTCGCATGCGGGACTTGATGAAGCACAATATTAACGTAATTGCGCAAACGTCAGCGGTAAGTCAGATCAGCGTAGAAATGGACAGCACTTCGCAGCAAGGGGGTTTCGCTTCGACGCTGCTCAGTACATTCTTTGCACCGACGCGCTCGTTGACAATCTGCAATGCGGGACACCCGCCGCCGCTTCTCTACAGGTCGGCGAGCGGCGAATGGTCGCCACTGAAGTCCGATTTGGCCGAATTCCCTCCCACTGCAGACTACTCGGGGACGGTTGAACCCATGGAGTATCAGAGATTTAAGCTCAAATTAAACGTCGGTGATATGTTTCTTTTCTACAGCAATGCCCTGACAGAATGCCGCCAACGCGACGGGCGAACGATGGGAGTTGAGGGGATCCTCAAATTGGTCCCTCGGTTGACGGCGGCAACCAACCGAGAAAACGCGCTTCGCGACTTGATTCGTGAGATTCGAGACTCGCACCAAGACAACCCTTGTGGCGAGGATGCGACGGTGGTTCTCGGCAAGGTGACTGATTCACGAGTTGCACTGCGCGACAATTTCCTAGCGCCGTTTCGACTTTTTCGAGGCGCCGCCGATCGAACATCTTTGTAACACTGGCTGCCGTGTCACAGAGCAGCCAGCGTAAATCGTTTTCGGCCCGCACCAACGCTCGAAATGTGGGACGAAATCTTCGCACGCGATCGACGGGTCATTTTTCCTCGGCAGTGGCCACCTCGTTTCTAACTTGTTCCGAGGTCAGGGCCCGATTCCAGATTTTTACTTCGTCGATAATGCCGTCCATGAACTCAGTGCCTGACGAATGTCCGATGTGCATCGAACAGACCGGTGTCATCAGAATTGGCTTGCCAGTGAAGAAGATGCGTTTTTTCAAGTCGGCATCTAGGTATAGTCGGCATTCCAGCCCCGCACTGTCGATCACATAGGCGATGTGATACCAGCGTTTGAGCGACAGATCCCCCCCTTCGCCATTGGTCCCTGTGTCGTCGGCGTAGAAGTTGACGGCCGTCTCGATCCAGTTATTGCCGTTGCCAATGTCGCCGTGGACTTTGGCTGCGTTCACCTTCATGTCGAACGTCTGGTCGCCGCCGTGGCGCGTTCCGAGAATGCCCGAAAATGTCGGTTCTCGCGTGAGATAAACCCACGCCGAAACGGTGAACGTAGATATCGCAAAGTCCTCTGCATACGGGATCTCAACGTGATTGCCACCCTTGCGAACGAAGTCTAGGGCTTTGCCAGCTTTGCCGGGAATCAGCGTGGCACCGACAATCTTGCCATGATGCGAACCGGCCGAATCACGCGCCACGTCACTCTCATCATCGAGCTTCCAATGCGCGATTGGTTTCGGAAGAACGTCGGTAGCCTGATCCGTTTCGAGTGGCTGCCCAAATGCTCGAGCAAATGCGAAGTCGGTCAGCTCGGTAATAGCCGTGACGCAGAGTAGCAGAGATGCGAGGAGACAGCGAATGATCATGGTTTAAGTAAATTCAATCTGGAGAGCTGGGGAGTGATTCGATGACGCACTATTAACTATACACCTAGAAGGTTCGGGGCATACTGCAGTGTGAATTCGAAGGTATCGCACAGCCAACCCATCAAGCACATACCACCTATCAGTAGTAGTCAACCGCCCCAATGACTCCAGCCAACTAGAATAGGACAATCGAAATCGGAGGGGTTGCGTGTCACGAGTTGGGGCGATGCTCCGACCTGTCCGACTTTTTGAATTTAAGTGGTTGGTACGCCGCTTGCAGCTACCTTCGAGTGGAAATTGTCGATCTGTCAAGCAAACCTTCGTTATCGTTAGCGGAGTAGCCTACTTTGCCATCATGGCGACCGCGGGCCGGTTGCGTTTATTGCTCTACCGATTGATGGTTGGAACGGTCAATCGACGGATGGCGGATTTGCGAGCCAAATATTCCCCCACTGACGAGAAGTAGTGAGAACTTACTTGTTGAGTCGGATACTTAGGATTTGACCTTACATGCGTGCACCCCATTCTGGCCTCTGGACATCGCAGGAAGGCTCCCCCTTCCCGCTTGGCGTGGCGTATGTCGAAGAAGATCATGCATTCAACTTTGCGATCTACTCGAAACATGCTGAGCGAGTTACCCTGCTGCTGTTTTCGGAAACAAATTTTGAATCACCCATACTGTGCTTCGAGTTTGACTATTTGCGGAACAAGACTGGAGCGGTTTGGCACTGCCGCATTCAAGCTGACAAGGCGGACGGGGCGTTTTACTACGGATACCAGATCGATGGGCCTCCAGCCGGTCCAGCTTTCGACTTCCATCGCTTCGACCACGAAAAATTGCTGCTCGATCCTTACGCCCATGTGGTTCATTTCCCTGCTGCATTTAATCGCAATGCGGCTCGTCGGCCTGGATCGAACGTCGGGCAGGCCGCATTGGCTGTGCTTCCGCGAACGGCCTGCGTGTTTGATTGGGGCGCGGAAGTGGGGCCTTGGCACGAGTCGGAGCTAGTTATTTACGAAATCCATGTACGTGGTCTAACTCGTCACGAAAGCTCCGGCGTCGATCCGTCGCGGCGTGGCACGTTTCTCGGTGTGTGCGACAAGATCCCCTATCTGCTCGATCTGGGTGTCACGGCAGTCGAGTTGATGCCTGTGTTCCAATTCGATCCTGACGATAGCAACTATTGGGGATACATGCCGCTGGCCCTGTTTGCGGCGCATCACAACTACTGCACCACGTCCCTGGCATGTCGGCAACGAGATGAATTCAGGGAAATGGTCAAGGCGCTGCACGCGGCTCGCATCGAAGTGATTTTGGATGTGGTCTATAATCACACCTGCGAAGGTGACGACCGAGGGCCAGTTTACAGCTTCAAAGGGATCGACAACAGCACCTATTACGTCGCATCTGGGGAGAATGCGCGTCCGTTCGCGAATTTTAGCGGCACGGGAAACACACTCCACACAGCCAATCAAACGGTGCGTCGCCTGATCGTCGATAGCATGCGTTACTGGGTCGACGAGATGCACGTCGATGGATTTCGCTTCGATCTCGCGTCGATCTTCACTCGCCATTCGGACGGCACGATTGACCTTCACGATCCGCCGATCATTGGTCAGATAGGGGCGGAAGACGACCTAGCTGGCATACGATTGATTGCCGAACCCTGGGATGCGTCCGGCGCGTTTCAACTGGGAAGGAGCTTTCCAGGCAATCAGTGCCTACAATGGAACGCGAGTTTCCGACAGTGTGCGCAGCGATTCGTGCGTGGTGATGCGGGCCTGATCGGGGAGCTGATGGGGAGAATCTATGGTAGTTGCGATCTGTTTCCCGATGACCGCCTGTTCGCCTATCGCCCATTCCAAAGTGTCAACTACGTCGCTTCGCACGATGGATTCACCATGGCCGATTTGGTTTCGTATACGACCAAGAACAACTGGGCCAATGGACACGAAAATACCGACGGTCCGACAGATTTCAGTTGCAACTGCGGTTGGGAGGGAGTCGAAAACGCCTCCCGTGATGTCTGGCGAATGCGGAAGCAGCGCGTGAAGAACTACTTTGCATTGTTGATGTTGTCTAATGGCACGCCCATGTTTCGGATGGGGGACGAATTCCTCAATACCCAACATGGCAACAGCAACCCGTACAACCAAGACAATGCCACTAGCTGGCTGGATTGGACGCAAGCGGACGAGCACAGCGATGTGCTGCGATTCGTTCGCTGCTTAATCGACTTTCGCAGAGCGCATCCTTCGATCTGCCGCTCGCGATTCTGGCGAGATGACATTAAATGGTACGGCACGCAGCATCTGGTTGATCTTTCCTTAACTGCAACTTGCTTGGCTTATTGCCTGCATGGTGCCTCTCAAGGCGACGGCGATCTGTACGTGATGCTCAACAACGGCAACGAAGCGGCTACGTTCGGAATTCAAGAAGGGAGCCCCGGAACGTGGCGACGAGTTGTGGACACGTCGGCTATCAGCCCTGATGACATCGTCGATGAAACTTCCGCGAGCGTGGTAAATGACGCATCCTATCGCGTGGCGGAGCATTCCATAGTAGTGTTGCTGCGGGGATAGGATTAAAAGTGGAATAACAGTTGCTACCCCATCCTAAGTGTCGCGGTACCTAAAGCTTTTACAACTGCAGAATCATTATGACCAATGCTCTCGCCGTAAAATACCTTGGCCTCGAACTGTCGTCGCCAGTGATCGTTGGGTCATGCCCGCTGACGATCGCTCCGGAGGCTATCCGACAATTTGTGGTGGCGGGAGCAGGAGCGATTGTGTTGCCGTCGATGCTACAGGAACAGATTGTGCACTGGCAAAATCGGTCCGACGATCCGCTTGCCGCGCTCACCAATAGCGGCTATCAACCTCAACAGGATAAATACAACGGTGGTGTGGAGAACTACTTAGCGACGATTGCAGAGCTGAAGAGCCTGGAATCGATACCCATCATCGCCAGCCTCAACGGTGGCTCGGCTGGGACTTGGCTAGATTACGCCAAACGCATCGAAACCAGTGGTGCCGATGCGTTAGAATTGAATTGGCAACCGGTAGTAGCCAATCCCAACGAACCAGCCGCCGAGGTGGAACGGCAGCTATGTGACATTGTGCGGACCTTGAGTGCGAATGTGAGCATTCCAGTCGCGGTGAAGCTGAACCAGCGATTCACCAATATCGCTTCCGTCGCCCATCAATTGGTCGACGCGGGTGCCAAAGGCTTGATCCTGTTCACCCATGTCCCGCACTGGGACGTGAGCATTGACCGCCTGCTTTGGACGATTCGCTGGGAGCTGTCCCCCCTAGATTCATTGGGTGGCATATTAGAAGGCATTGTCCGTGCGCGCACGGGTGGTTTGGGGACGACTATCGCAGCCAGCGGAGGGGTACGCACATCCGAAGATGCCATTAAGGCGATAATTGCCGGAGCCGATGTGGTCATGATCACGTCGGAAATTTATCGCGCAGGGCCAGATGCAATTCGCATGATCATCGAAGGAATCAATCGCTATTTGGATTCCAGTAAATTTGATTCGTTGCAATCGTTCCAGCAGGGCCGTCCACCAGTTCCACTCAGCTCTGAACGCATGCTGCGGATGGAATACGTTGATCCGCTCACACGATCCAATCATTACTATGACCCTTCCCCCGCAGCCGCGACACAGACGGGCGATGCGTTCGGGCATCTACGGTCGTAGCTCGTACTGCGAATCGATTGAAAATCAATCAAGTCAAACGACGCTAGTGCGCTCCCCTGGGGGCTGGCGACCGCAGCTACGTTAAGTCGCGACAGTCATTTCACGCTCGATGCTAAACTCTCAAAGGAAGCCAGACGCTTGCTGGCGAGTACACGGCGCGTGCCATCTGCCGACAATTGCAAATCTCCGAGCCTTAGTCCCACAAATTGAGCACATCGCACAGTCAGACTGTGCGTTTCTGGATCATCGCCTTTCACCGAACGCTTCGCTTGGGGACGAAATTCGGCGAAACCCGAGCTTTTGCCCAAATTCGAATTCTACAAGCCAATTGGCACGAGGGGTGCATCGACGTCTGGTTGAATTCGTTCTTCGTTTAGTGCTTAGCACCGAAAGATAACCATGAGTATCGCTACCGAAACCTCTACTGACTTTTTGCGCTGGTTTGATCAAGTGGGTATGGCTGATGTCGCAATCGTGGGGGGGAAGAATGCGTCGTTGGGCGAGTTGGTTCGGCAATTAAGTCCGCATGGTGTGCGCGTGCCGAATGGGTTCGCCACCACGGCGGAGGCCTATCGGCTGTTCCTACGTGAATCTGGGCTGGATGAAAAGATCTCTCAAGTACTCAGCGGAATGAACACCAGCGATGTTTCCAGTTTGCAGCATCATGGCCAGATCGTGCGGCACATGATTTTGGAAACTCCCCTTCCCGATTCGCTGTCGCATGCAATCGTCACTGCTTACCACCACCTGTGCAAGGAACGCGATTCCATCGCTGATGTGGCGGTTCGCAGTAGTGCCACTGCGGAGGACTTGCCGGACGCCAGTTTCGCTGGGCAACAAGAGACCTATTTGAATGTTCGAGGCCAAGCCTCCGTGCTGGAGGCCGTGCGACGCTGTTTCGCTTCCCTGTACACCGACCGTGCCATCTCCTATCGCGCCCGTCACGGCTACGATTCGGCGCAGGTTGCCCTGTCAGTGGGGATCCAGCAGATGGTGCGATCCGACTTGGCTACCTCGGGGGTCATGTTCTCGATCGATACCGAAAGTGGCTTTCGCGATGCAGTGTTGATCAACGCGGCGTATGGATTAGGTGAAAATGTGGTTCAGGGGAGCGTCAATCCGGACGAGTATTACGTCTTCAAGCCAACGCTCAAGCAAGGGTTGCGACCGATTCTTAAAAAGGCGATCGGCTCCAAGGCGATGAAGCTGGTCTACGATGTCGGCGGGAGCAAGATGACCAAGAATGTCCCCGTCGGTCCCGAGCAGGCCAACAGTTTCGCGATTAGCGATGATGAGATTCTGCAATTGGCGCGCTGGGCTTGTGTGATTGAAGATCACTATAGTGAACTGCGTGGCCACGCTTGTCCGATGGACATGGAATGGGCCAAGGATGGAATCACCGGCGAGCTATTTATTGTTCAAGCCCGCCCTGAAACCGTGCAATCGCGTCGCTCGACCACCACGCATCAGCGCTACCATTTGAAAGCGAAATCAAAGCAACTGCTTTCCGGTCGCTCGGTTGGAGAGAAGATTGCCTGCGGACCTGTGCGTTTGATTCGCGATGTGCACGGATTGAAAGACTTTCAAGAAGGGGAGATTCTGGTAACCGACAAGACGGACCCAGATTGGGAACCGGTGATGAAGCGGGCCATGGGAATCATTACCAACCGAGGTGGAAGAACGTGCCATGCGGCGATCGTCAGTCGCGAACTCGGCTTAGCAGCCGTCGTCGGCACACTTAACGCCACCGAAGTGCTGCACGACGGCGATCGCGTGACCATCAGTTGCGCCGAAGGGGATGCAGGGATAGTTTACGAAGGTGAACTTCCCTTCGATGTGGAGACGATCGAGCTCGGCAATCTTCGGCGACCGAGAACCAAGATGATGATGAATATCGGTACACCCGATGAAGCCTTTGCGTTGTCCGCCATTCCCAACGATGGTGTTGGACTGGCTCGCGAGGAATTTATTATCAGTAACTTCGTGAAAGTTCATCCCAGAGCGCTGCTCGATTACGCAAATCTCGACGCGACTACCCGCCGCGCGGTCGAAGAAGCGACATTGGGCTACGATGACAAGCCACAGTTCTTCATTGATCGACTGGCCGAAGGAGTAGCCATGATCGCCGCCGCCTTCTATCCCAAGGACGTGATCGTGCGGATGAGCGATTTTAAAACCAATGAATATGCCAATTTGATTGGCGGCGCAAACTACGAACCCAAGGAAGAAAACCCGATGTTGGGCTTTCGCGGTGCGTCGCGCTACTATCATCCGGACTATCGGGAAGCGTTTGCACTGGAGTGCAAGGCGATGCGCAAGGTTCGCGATGTGATGGGGCTGCGGAACGTTAAGCTAATGATACCCTTTTGTCGGACAGTGGAAGAGGGACGCAAGGTTCTGCTCGAGATGGCCAAACACGGACTGGTACGTGGACAGGATGGACTAGAATTCTACGTCATGTGCGAAATTCCCAGCAATGTGATCCTGGCCGATCAATTCGCGGAGATCTTTGATGGCTTTTCGATTGGTTCCAACGACTTGACACAACTCACGTTGGGTGTTGATCGCGATTCAGAAATCGTCTCCCATGTATTCGACGAGCGCAACGAAGCTGTCCAGCGCTTCATCGCCACCGCGATCAAAACAGCCAAGGCGCATCAGGCCAAGATCGGCATCTGTGGTCAAGCCCCGAGCGACTATCCCGAGTTTGCTGAATTTCTGGTGCGAGAAGGTATCGACAGTATTTCACTGACTCCCGACGCGATCCTGAAAACAACTATGCACGTGTTGCAAGTCGAAGACGATTTAGCTGGTCGATGATCTCGCTAGCCACC
>JBGSJT010000583.1:0-4255 GCA_041741715.1 Pirellulaceae bacterium
TCAGTCGTGGAGAAATCCGAATAGAGAAGTGCCATATCTACGGTTGTTACCTCTTTCCACGGACCAAGCTTGCGGTTCGTGAACTACGTCGCCTTAAGGAAGGAAAGTGCGCGCATGTCTCGTTCTAAAAGGAGTACCACGAAAGTTGAGATAAAAGTCATCTGGTGCAAAGCATCGGTCGGCAACTGATTCGTAGCGGACACACGGTTTACTACCGGAGCATCTTCGACTGCGTGCGAGACTTCCTGCACGGCGAAGCGCTCGACACGCACGATCGCATCTTGCAGCGGTATCTCAAGCCCGACCTGCTCATTCTCGATGATATGGGAATGAAGCAGTTGCCGAAGCGGAGCGGCGAGTTTCTGCTGGAGATCATCATGCGTCGCCACGAACTTCGCAGCACGATGATGACCAGCAATCGGCCGCTCGAGAACGGTCAGTCATACTAATTCCTTTCGTAGTGCTTGACGACGACTCTTCCAATAGGTGGTCTCCGGTAACGCGTCTGGTTCAGCATTCACTGCTGGCATCAAACAGAGGAGACGTAAGGCTCTCTGGCAAGGGCGGATCACCGAAATGCCATTTGGTGCGGCGTATGCGTCGCAGACGCTCGAGCTCAAGGTCGTTGGCCCAGTAGATTATCTGGCCGCAAGTGCCCGGCAGTCGTCGGACCACATGCAACCAGCCTCGTTTCTTCCATGTTTCCAAGGTAGTACGCGGAATGTCCAATTCCTTGGACAAAGCAGTGATCGTCCACTCATTGTCCTTGCATGGTATCGGCGCTCTGTTGCCAATGCTTGTAAGGTGTGCGCATAGTTTCTTGGCAAGTCGTCCCACAATCGCCCGATTAAACGTTCTGGTTTGATTTGCGGGCTGAAATCCTTCGTCGTTAAGGGTGTTGGCGATCTCGGCATACGAACGTCCCGACACTTTGAGCTCTGTGATCCGAGCCTTGAGTCGATCGAAATCAGCTGTTTGGTCATATCGGCGAACCGGACGCACTAGCTCGTGATGACTCGTGAATCCTCCGGCCCATTGCAACGAAACATCGACTCGATCCGTGGTGCCCTGGACGACAACTTCTACTCGCTCAATTAGCAAACGAGCGATTCGCTGCCGATCCAAATTCGCTATCGTCGGAGAGTGCCAGATAACGGGTACGTTTTCAGCGAGTGACCGAATCGCTGCCCGTTGCTCACCCGAGAGTTTGGTCGACTGTGTCTGCCGAAAACGAGCATATTCCTGCTCCAACTTCTCAGCATCGTGGAGCGCTGCTTCCCATTGCCGCTCCAACTCGCGCACAACCAGACGGTTTTCTGGTTCAACCAACTGGTATTGTCGGTGCGCACGATCGACCTCGATCTGAGCTCGTTCCAGCTGCTGCTTCCTGTTGTCATCCAATTGACGCTGCCGCTTATCAATATCGTCAGCCGCTAAAAGGCTGATCTCCAGTGATGCCGGCTTCAAGACTTTCAATACCTTATCCGCAACAAGTTGATCGAGCTGTTTTCCGGAAAGGCTTTGGCATCGATCAGATCGGAAGTCAACGACTCCGGTAGTGCAGTAATATCGCATGACCGTTGGGTCGCCAGAATAGGCAACGGTCATGCGGCGTCCGCATTTACCACAGTAAACGATGCCTGCGAGGAGACTTTGACCACTTCGTGCGGCGCCTTTGGACTTCTTGCCAAAGCGGTTTTCTCCAATTCGCTCCTGGTTGCGGCGAAATTGCTCCTCAGAGATATAGGAAGGGCAATGGTTGGAAATCAGTGCGTGATACTTTTTGGGCGGGACGACTATGCGTCCCGTGTTGGGACGTCCAGCTATCCGGCGGCGCGGATCGGTCTGCTTATGCCCGAATCGATACATCCCCGCATAAAGCTCGTGCTTTAGTATGCGGTTGACGACCGATGGAGTGGCCGATCGCCATTCAAGCTGGTCTTTATTCGGACCCGCGTGAGGGCGAATGGGCAACTTGATACCATTCTCTTGAAGAAACCGCAGCACGGACCGTACGCTTCCACGACGTTCAAATTCATCAAAGATCAGTCGAATTACACCACGGGCCTGTTCGTCAGGATCAAGGCCGACTCCCCCAGTTGGAAGCTTTACGTAACCGACGGGAGCGCGAATACAGAGCTCGCCGCGTTTCGCCTTGCTAAGTCGTGCCTGGTGCATTCGTCCCTGCAGAACATGGAGTTCTGCCTCGTTCATAATTCCACGGAGGCCTAATAACAAGCGATCGTTATAGTCGGTCGGATTGTAGAGCCCATCTTGGTCCGCCAACATTGTCTTGAAAATGGCGCACAATTCGATCAGCTGGTGCCAGTCCTTATTGGAGCGGGCGAGTCGACTAAGCTCGATGCCTAAGATGATGCCAACGTGGTCCAAGCTTACTTCCGTCAAAAGACGCTTGAAGCCATTACGACCTTCGATCGATGCCCCACTTTGGCCTTGGTCTTCATCGATCACCTCAATCCGAGTGGCAGGCCAGCCTAACTGTTTCGCCAAGTCAACGAGAGAATACTGGCGCACGGCCGATTCTCTATGATTAAGCACTTGGTGCGAGGTAGACTGTCGAACATAAACGATTGCCATCCGTTCGAAGTGCTGCTTTTGCAGCTTGGAAGACCAGGTAGTTGTAGCTGCGGATTGATGTGCCGCATTTGCTGACGATTCAACCGTGCCGTTAAGTTTCATCAGATCCCTCCTTCCGAGGTGGAGGAAGAACCTGCACTGCAATCATCTGAGCAATGATCTGCGTAATCTCTTGGCGGTCGTCTGTCGGCAACCGCTCCCACAGATGATTTAACGCGACCTGATGAGCGCCCCCTTTTTAACTGTGGACCGTCCACTGTTGTCAGACATGATTCTCCTCCGTGAGATTCGAGATTTAGCTCGCAGCAACGTGCTAGCTCCAGTAGTGCGGCGACGGCAATCTTAGGGGCCGATGGAGTGCTCGGGAAGGTGGATTCCTCAGGTGCAATGTGATTGCCCGTTTGAAGAATGGGGCAAGCTGCTCGGAGATGTCCCGGCTGCGACGGCCATTCTCGACCGGTTCTTGCAAACGGCGACGGTGATTCCGATCACCGGACGCAGTTATCGGCTGCAAGGGCCGCTGGCCACTTCGGAGCCAGCACAGGGATGAAACTGCTGAGGAGGTTTTTTAAGGCATCGGCTGACAAAGAAGCTTGTTTGAGAGAGGGGCGTCCCGTCCCATTGAGCGAGACGCCCCGCTTCTTCGTCAGGCCCGGCTATCCCTCGTCAGGTTGCACCTCTGCAGAGCCCAACTCCGTTTCACCGAACATTTATCAAACTAATCACAACCCCCCGCCCACGCAAAACCGGCCAATAGCGCCCCCCGGCGCTGGCCACGATGGCGGGCCTCAGAAACAATAGAATCCTCGCAACCCCGACCTCGAAAGTGGCCGGTTTTGAAGCGCCCATTCGTGGCGGGTTTTAAAGCGCCCCATGACAGCCGGCGACGTACAAGTCTGGGTGGCGACCACGTCCATCGACATGCGAAAGAGTTTTGATGGCCTCATCGCGATCGTCGAAAACTTTTTACAGCGTGACCCGCAGAGCGGCCACCTGTTTGTCTTTCGCAACAAAGGGGGCCACTTGGGAGATATTGTCAATTCCTGTGGATGAGATTTTCCAGAATTCAGGCGACGTCCTTGGCTTCTTTGACTCCGTCGATGAATTTCACACCGGCAATCACATCGGGCAGTAGGGAAGAACCGCTCAGCACGCGCCACTTCCGTTCGGCTGATCTCATCAGTTTGTAAACCATCGTCAGGCACGCCACGCGGCTGCCGCTCCCTTTGGTCTTCTTGGTTCGCAGCCTCACCGTCGCGAAGGTGCTCTCGATCGGGTTAGTTGTCCGCAGATGCTTCCAGTGCTCGGCCGGGAAGTCGTAGAACGCCAGCAGCACCTCGCGATCCTTCTCCAAACAACTCGTCGCTTGCGGATACTTGGCCTCGTAGGTTTTCAAGAACAAGTCGAATGCCGCCATCGCATCCTCGCGCGTGGCAGCCATCCAAATATCATGAATCTTGTCTTTGGCACCCGGCTGCAATCGCTTCGGCAGCTTGTCCAAGATGTTCGCCGTCTTATGGACCCAGCAGCGTTGTTCTCTGGTACTCTCAAAGACCTGCGGCAACGCTTTCCAGAATCCCAAAGCGCCATCGCCAATGGCCAGCTTGGGATCGATCGAGAGTCCGCGTGCCTTCACGTCGAGCAGCAATTCCTTCCA